>DASQVU010000351.1:0-7595 GCA_035640615.1 Pseudonocardiaceae bacterium | reverse complement strand
TCTCCCGAATGGTGGGAGCCAGTGCCCTCGGTGCAGTTGTCACCGGGTCTGTCACCGAGCCTGTCACCGGCGGGAGTGCGGCTGGGAGACCCTGCGGCGCGCGTGGCAGACTCTCAGGCATGGGCTCTAGCCGCACGTCGGTCCGCGCGACGCGCTTCCGGGTCGCCGCGGTACTCGCTGCCCTGATCCGGATTGTGGGCGGCCTCGCCGTGCTGATCCTGGTGGCGCACATCGTGCTTACGCTAGGCGATGCGAACCCCGCCAACACCATCACACAGCTGGTGGCAGCGTGGGCGGATCGCCTCCAGATAGGCTTCCGCGGCTTGTTCACGCCTGCCGACCACCGGACCGCGATCGTCGTCAACTACGGGCTCGCCGCGGCCTTCTGGCTCGTCGTCACCTGGATCCTGGTCCGGCTGTTGCAGCGGCTGGCCTGACCCGCCGCCGCCCGCCAAGCTCTGTTCGCCGCCGGCTCGCTGCGCTGGTTGTCGAGCCGTGGGCACCTGTCTGCGCCTGATTACAGGCTGTGCCGCTGCCCTTCCGCCGCCGCCGGACGACTATTCCGGGTGAATGAGCCAATCTCCACCCGCTTGAGTGAATGTATAACTTACTGTAGTAATTGGACGGGAATAACGCTCGACAGCGGTACGTTACCATCAGATTACTCGGGGTCATCGTCACCTTGAGTGATGGGATGCTGGGGCTACTACCCGCCCCGCGGGGCCACCTTGGCGATCTACAGCGCCCTACCGACGCTAACCGATCGTTCTCAGCTGGATCTTATTTTTCCTGGTCAGGACGTTGCAGCCAAACCTGAGAAGATCATAAGAAGTTGGTCCATCCCGCCAAAAAGGGGGTAGATTGAGGGGCCAGCCGGTCCGGAACCAGCGCGGTGACGCGAGACGTCGCCACGCTGCGTCGCCGGGCGTCAGTCGCTTGCTTTCTTGGTCGACTTCCTCCAAGCTGCCGTTTACCTGACGGGAGCAGCTGTCCCGGGGAAGCGTGCTGAGAAAGGAGGGCGGCCAGCGGCGTCGGCCGTTGCGGCAATACCGATTCGTATTCGCCGTAACTTCCCGCCCAGCACGCTTCCCTGCATGAACAATCCTGCACTAAGGAAGCGGTGGTGGAGTTGGCAAGAACCGATGCTCGATCCGGGGGAGCCGGAGGAGCTGGACTGTTCAACGTTATCAGTGTTGTGATCCTCATTGTCGGCGTCGTAGTGATCGGGATTGCGGCCGCCCTGCTCGCCCGCACGTTGGCGGCGGCGCAGAGCATCGACAAGAAGGCGCAGACAATTGCGGGAAACGCGGGCAAGATCAACGTAGCGACCGACCCGGTCGTCGAGTTGAACCGGACCAATGAGCTGGCATCCTCGATCTTGTCGAGTGCCAAGCCGCTGCAGGGCCTGCTCAACACGACCGACGCCACCGCCCGGGACATTGACGGATTGGCGAAGTCGATCAACACAACTGCGGTAACAATCAATGGCACCGCAGGCACCATCAACGGTACGGCGACCACGATTAACAACACCGCTACCGGTATCAACCAGAGTGTTGGCACGATCAACGGAACCGCTGCCACGATCAACAGCACTGCCAAGGGCATCGACAACCGGGCCGCGGCCATTCTCGATGTCGCCCAGCGCATTGACGTCGACGCGGCGAACATCAATGACGCCCTCGCCCGGACCGTCGTCATCGCCCGGAACATCAGGATCGACGCTGGCAACATCATCAACCAGGCCGTCAATGCGGAACTGACTGCTCGCTGCATTGATGCCAAGGTGCGTCTGACCCTGATCAACCCGCCGGTTCCGAGCTGCTAGGAGGATCGAAGATGACTACAACAGAATTCTCGAGGACGTCGTCAACCGCTCCACCTTCTGGTGCTAGCAGCTCGTTCGCCAGGTTCCTGTGGATCTTCACGGTGCTAGGCATCATCGTCGTGGTCGTTGTCATCGGCTTCCTGATCGGTATCGTCAGGGCGCTCGAATCGATCGACAACGGGCTGTTCACGGCATCGAGTTCGGTGACCGGTGCGACCGGCAACGTCGAGCCGCTGCCCAACTACATCCACACCATCAACGCAGCGCTGACCGACATCGACACCTCCCTGAAGCCGATCCGCGGCCAGGTCGCCGACGCTACCGCTTCGCTGGTCTCGATCAGGGGCACTGCGCAGAGCATCGATGCGTCCCTGAAGGACACCTCCGCGTCGCTGATCAACACCTCGGGTTCGCTGGTCAACACCTCCGGTGTGCTGATCGGCGCCGGTCAGTCGGCGGCAACCATTTCGGCCTCACTGATTGACACCTCCAACGTCCTACTCAACGTTTTGGGTGTCGTGCAGTCGATCGATGGCACCCTGGAGTCGATTCAGAACGCGGACAGCCGAGGCACCGCCTTGGTTACCCCGCAGGTCAATGACATCAACAACTCCCTCATTGGCACGGAGCAGGACCTGTTCAACATCAACCTGCAGCTCCAGGAAACCAACCGTCACCTGACCAACATCTGCACCTCGCCTCTGTTGTCCGTTCTTCCGCCGTTCAAGTGCCACCCGTAGGAGGTGACTGATGCGACGCTTAACATCCACGGCTTTACCGGGGATCATGCTCGTCATCGTCGTTCTCTGGGCACTGACGGCGGTGATCTTCCTCACCGGTATCCTGGCCGCGGCCAACCGGATTGAGAGCCGGGTTGGTGTCATCAACAACGCGTTGAACCCGATCAATCAAAAACTCAACACGGTGCCGGTCCTGACTCAGGTCTCGAATACCGCCAACCAGATCCGGGACGCGGCTTCGAATCTCAGCCCCACCATCGGCCGTATTACCGACAACGCCGCCACCATCGATCAGAGTCTCAAGTCGGTCAACAATGTTGTCGGCCCGATCAACAGGTCCGCGAAGGAAATCAACGCATCCGTGCTGACGATCAACCAGAGCGTCAATACGATCGGCCCCAACCTGATCACCATCTTGGGTAACGCCCAGTCGATTAACAGGACTGTGCACTCCATTGACGGTGAGCTGGCTGGCACCCTGGACAACGTCTACGACATCAGGTCTCGGGTCGTCACGGCAACCAACCAGGCCGATGACATCGACCGGACTGCCAAGACCATTAAGGGCGATACCTCCTTCATCAGCAATGCTGTTGGTACGGCACCTTTCACGGGTACTGTCAATGGCGATGCCTTCGCCATTGAGACCTCGCCGTTGCTGCTCCGGGCATCGAATGGTGCAGTGATTCGGAAAATGATCGCCGAGTCGCACGGCCAGGATCCCGCAGCTGGGCAGCAGTCACTGTCGTCGTTGGACCTGCTGCCGCAGATTTCGGCGCTCGGATTGCCCGCATTGCCGGCACTACCCACTACTCAGCTACCGTCCGTACTGACCAGCCTGCTGCAGGGCTTGCCGGTGCTCGGTGACACCGGGGATCTCCTCGGTCAGGTAGTGGCTCCGCCCAAGTAGTTCACTGGGTTTCTCAACGGAAGTTCCCTCGCGGGGCGCCGGCCAAGCCAGGCCGGCGCCCCGCAAGCGTTCTCCTCAGAGTTTGATCGGCTCGCCGTGCACGGCGATCTGGACATCGGTGCCCGCAGGGGCCAGCTCACGGAACAACCCGTAGTACTTCTCTGGCTTGGCCAGGATGGCCTGATGGATCGGGATGGCCAGCCCAGGTGCGACGGCGCGCAGGTAGTCCACCGCCTCGGACACCTTCAGCCACGGCGCGGCGGTGGGCAGCAACAGCAGATTTACCGGGCGGGGCGAGGGATCCAGGGCATCCCCCGGATGCAGGACCGTGCCAGCATCGCCGTCGATCAGGTAACCGTTGTTCGGCACCACGGGGATGTCCGGGTGGATGAGGCCGTGGTCGCCGCCGACCACGTCAACCGCCACGCCGCCCAGCTCCAGCCGCTGGCCAGGCCGGACTACCCGGTGCGGAATGCCGGCGCCGGCCAGCCTCGGCGCTGAGCCGGAGTCGACCAGGAGTTCGGCGGCAGGGTTCGCGGCCAGCAGGGCGGGAAGCCGGTCCAGATCGAGGTGGTCGGGGTGCTGATGGGTCACCAGAATCGCGTCCAGCTCAGTCAGCTCGGCAAACCCGGTGGAATACACCCCTGGATCCAGCAAGAACCGGGCCGTTCCGGTCTCGACCAGGACACAAGACTGCCCCAAGTGAACGATCTCCACGGTTGCCAGCGTGCCACGCGCCGGTGCGGCCCGGGTAGCCTCGATACGTGCCGCGAGTGGTCGTCGACGTCGTCCCGAAACCCGAAATCCTCGATCCGCAGGGGCAAGCCATCGTGCGCGCGTTGCCACGCTTGGGCGTGCGCGGCGTGCGCGATGTGCGCCAGGGCAAGCATTTCGAGCTGGACGTCGACGACGATGTCGATGCGGACACGCTGCACC
Organism: Pseudonocardiaceae bacterium; assembly: GCA_035640615.1. Classification (GTDB taxonomy): domain Bacteria; phylum Actinomycetota; class Actinomycetes; order Mycobacteriales; family Pseudonocardiaceae. Next base: position 3,181 of record DASQVU010000351.1, on the reverse strand, counting down.
GGATCGCTGGTGAGCTGCTGGCCAACCCGGTGATCGAGGACTGGACGGTCCGCCGGCTGTGAGCTCGAATGCGATGAGCACTGTCCGGATCGGCGTTATCACGTTTCCCGGCACGCTCGACGACATCGATGCCGCCCGCGCCGTGCGCTACGCCGGGGCTGAGCCGGTCAGCCTCTGGCATGCCGACGACGACCTGCGCGGCGTGGACGCAGTGATCGTTCCCGGAGGATTCTCCTACGGTGACTACTTGCGAGCCGGTGCGATCGCGGCCCATCAACCGGTGCTGCGTGCGGTGCGCGGTGCGGCCAGCCGCGGCCTGCCCGTGCTGGGGATCTGCAACGGCTTTCAGATCCTGTGTGAGGCGGGCCTGCTGCCCGGTGCCTTAGTGCGCAACGCGGGGCTGCATTTCGTCTGCCGTGACCAGCGGCTGCGGGTGGAGACCAGCGCGACCGCCTGGACGGGGCGGTATGCCGCCGGTGCGGAGATCGTCGTGCCGCTGAAGTCCATCGAAGGCCGGTATGTGGCTGACTCCGCCACCTTGGCGATGCTGGAGGGGGACGGTCGGGTGGTGTTCCGGTACCTGGGCGTCAACCCGAACGGGGCGGTCAACGACATTGCCGGGATCGCATCCGCCGACGGCCGGGTGGTCGGCCTGATGCCGCATCCCGAGCACGCCATCGAGGTGCTCACTGGGCCATCGAGCGACGGCCTGGACGTCTTCCGCTCCGCCGTTGACGCGGTACTCGGCTCCGGCGGGCAGCTCCTGGGGCGCCGCATACCCTCGAAGATGTGGTGACCACTGAGCAGCCGTACCGGGAACTGGGGCTGGCCGACGACGAGTACGCGCGCATTCGCGAGATCCTCGGGCGGGTGCCGACCGACGCCGAGCTGGCGATGTATTCGGTGATGTGGAGCGAGCACTGCTCCTACAAGTCCTCCAAGGTGCACCTGCGCTATTTCGGCGAGACCACCACCAAGGCGATGCGGCGACGAATGCTCGCCGGGATCGGTGAGAACGCCGGTGTGGTCGAGGTAGGTGACGGCTGGGCCGTCACGTTCAAGATCGAGTCGCATAACCACCCCTCCTATGTGGAGCCCTACCAGGGTGCCGCGACCGGCGTTGGCGGCATCGTGCGCGACATCATGGCGATGGGCGCCCGGCCGATCGCGGTGCTGGACTCGCTGCGTTTCGGCCCTGCGGACGCCTCCGACACTGCGCGGGTGCTGCCCGGCGTGGTCGCCGGGATCGGTGGCTACGGCAACTGCCTCGGCTTGCCCAACATCGGTGGCGAGGTCTACTTCGACCCGGCCTATGCAGGCAACCCGCTGGTCAACGCGCTGTGCGTAGGCGTGCTGCGGGTCAGCGACCTGCACCGGGCACACGCCAGCGGCGCCGGCAACAAGATCGTGCTGTTTGGTGCACGTACCGGCCGCGACGGCATCGGCGGGGTGTCGGTGCTCGCCAGCGAAAGCTTCACGGGCGAGGCGGGCCGCAAGAAGCTGCCCAGCGTTCAGGTCGGTGACCCGTTCGCCGAGAAGGTGCTGATCGAATGCTGCCTGGAGCTGTTCACTGCGGGCCTGGTGGTCGGGATCCAGGACCTGGGTGGCGCTGGATTGGCGTGCGCGACCAGCGAGCTGGCCAGCGCCGGTGATGGCGGGATGCGGGTGGATCTCGATGCGGTGCCGCTGCGGGCGTCGGGCATGACGCCGGCCGAGATCCTGTGCAGCGAATCCCAGGAGCGGATGTGCGCCGTGGTCCGCCCGTCCGACGTGGACGCGTTCATGGCGGTCTGTGCGAAGTGGGAGGTCACCGCCACGGTGATCGGCGAGGTCACCGAGGGTGACCGGCTGCTGATTCGTTACCACGGCGACACCGTGGTGAACGCGCCGCCGCGCACGGTGGCGCATGAGGGACCGGTCTACCACCGGCCGGCGCAGCGACCGTCCACCCAGGACGCCCTGGAAGCATCCACTCCGGACGTCTTGGTTCGACCGTCCACCATGAACGGCGTCCGGGCCACGGTGCTTCGGATGGCGGCCAGCCCGGGCCTGTGCTCGCGGGCCTGGGTGACCGACCAGTACGACCGGTATGTGCGCGGCGGCACCGTGCTCGCCCAGCCCAGCGATGCCGGGATGGTGCGCATCGACGAGACCACCCAGCGCGGGGTGGCGGTGGCCACCGACTGCAACGCCCGGTACTGCGCGCTGGACCCCTACGCCGGTACCCAGCTCGCGCTGGCCGAGGCCTACCGCAACGTGGCGGTCACCGGCGCCACCCCGCTGGCCGTCACGAATTGCCTCAACTTCGGTGCGCCCACCGACCCGGGGGTGATGTGGCAGTTCGAGCAGGCCGTCCTCGGGCTGGCCGACGGGTGTGCTCAGCTGGGCATCCCGGTCACCGGTGGCAACGTCAGCTTTTACAACCAGACCGGCGACACCGCGATCCTGCCCACCCCGGTGGTCGGGGTGCTCGGGGTGATCGACGATGTGCGCCGCCGGATCCCCACCGGGTTGGGCAACCTTGGCGACGAGGTGTGGCTGCTCGGTGAGACCCGGGACGAGTTCGGTGGCAGCGCGTGGGCGCATGAGGTGCACGGGCATCTCGGTGGCCGGCCACCCGCGGTGGATCTGGTCCGCGAGCAGGCGATCGCTCAGGTGCTGGCGACTGCTGCTCGGGAGGCTCTGGTGAGCGCAGCCCACGATCTGTCCGACGGCGGCCTGGCCCAAGCCCTGGTCGAGGCCTGCCTGCTCAGCGGCGCTGGCGCCCAGATCGCCCTGCCCGAGGCGCTGGAGCCGTTCACCGCCCTGTTCTCCGAGTCTGCGGCCCGCGTGTTGCTCGGCGTGTCGCGCGCTCATGCCCCCCGTGTCGCGCAGCTGTGCTCGGTCCACGGCGTGCCTGTGACCCGGCTCGGCGAGGTCCACTCCGCCCCCACCCTGGATATCGCCCCCCTTGACTCTCTTCCCCTTTCCGACCTCCGCGCCGCCTGGACGGCTACCTTCCCGACCCTGTTCGGTCCCTGGTAACAGCAGTCTGGATAGATATCGCGCCCCCAAGTTAACCCAGATAGGGACGTTTGCTCGATCATGGTAGCGAGCGGGTGCCTTGATCGACGCAAGTAGAAGGTCGACCTCCCCTGCAGGTCGTCTCCAGCGATCTCCCCTGACCGCCGCTCACCGGCTG
>DASQVU010000350.1:0-17353 GCA_035640615.1 Pseudonocardiaceae bacterium | reverse complement strand
ATCCCGGGCAAGTGTGCGGCCCCACCTGCCCCCGCAATGATGACCTTCAGACCCCGGTCCCCGGCACCCCGGGCGTAACCGAGCATCCGATCCGGGGTGCGATGCGCGGAGACCACCGACACCTCGTAAGCAACACCGAATTCGTCCAGGGCCTGCGCGGCGGCGCACATCACCGGCCAGTCCGAGTCGCTGCCCATGATCACACCAACCACGCTCACGCCGTCTCCTGACCGTGCACCGGATACCCATCCGTCCACACCCCGGCGGCCAGGAAGGCGGCCGAAGCGACCGCGACCTCGCGCACCGGCAGTGGCTCGTCACCGAACACGGTGACGTGCCCAATCTTGCGTCCCGGGCGCTCCGGCTTGGCGTACAGATGCAGCTTCGCTTGCGGGTAGCGCGCCATCAGGTGATGCACCCGCTCGTCCAGACTCATTACCGGCGGAGTGCCGGCGCCCAGCACGTTAGCCATCACGCAGACCGGGGCCCGTGCAGCAGTGGAGCCCAACGGATAGTCCAGCACCGCGCGCAGATGCTGCTCGAACTGGGACGTCACCGCGCCATCGATGGTCCAGTGCCCGCTGTTGTGCGGCCGCATCGCCAGCTCGTTCACGAGCAACTGGCCAGCGTGGGTTTCGAACAGCTCGACGGCCAGCACGCCCACCACACCGAGCTCACCTGCTATCCGCAGCGCGAGCTGTTGCGCGGCCTGCGCGAGCTCGGCATCCAAGCGTGGCGCCGGAGCCAGCACCTCGACGCAGATGCCGTCACGCTGCACCGTCTGCACCACCGGCCACGCCGCACCCTGACCGAATGGGGAGCGTGCCACCAGCACGGCCAGTTCCCGGCGCATCGCCACGCATTGCTCGACCAGCAAGGGAGTGCCCGCGGCGAGCAGTTCTGCCACGACCCGGCGGCCCGCCTCAGGGTTACCCAGCACCCACAGACCCCGGCCGTCATAACCGCCGCGGGCCGCCTTGAGCATGCACGGCCAGCCCTGCTCTGCACCGAACGCGACGGCATCGGCAGGCTGGATCACTTCGCGAAACGGCGGAACCGGCACACCCAGCCCAGCCAGCGTCCGGCGCATCACCAGCTTGTCCTGGGCGTGGCGCAGCGCGTCCGGTCCCGGGTACACCCGAACGCCCTCCGCAACCAGGGCCCGCAGGTGTTCGGTGGGCACGTGCTCATGGTCGAAGGTGAGCACGTCACAGCCCTGAGCGAAGCGGCGAAGCGTCGTCAGATCCTGGTGACTTCCGATCACCACATCGGGGGCCACCAGGGCCGCGGCATCCGTGGCCGTGGCAGCTAGCACCCGCAAGGACTGCCCCAGCGCCACCGCGGCCTGGTGGGTCATCCGAGCCAGTTGCCCGCCGCCCACCATGCCGACCACCGGCAATCCAGTACGGACGTCCACGAACCGATCATCCTAGCTGGGCAGAGCGAGCTACCGCTGAGCTGAATAACGACAGTCCGTACACTGCGGCCGTGTCCCTGGTCGACGCGGTGTTGATCCGGATCCCGCAGCCCTACCGCGATATCGCGGTGCGGCACCGGGAACTGGTCAAGTTTGCCATCGTCGGCGGGATCACCTACGTCGTGGATATCACGCTGTTCACGCTGCTCAAGGTGACCGTGCTGGAACCAAAACCGGTCACCGCCAAGATCATCGCCGTGCTGGTGGCGACGATGGTGTCCTACGTGCTCAACCGAGAATGGTCCTTCCGCACCCGGGGTGGCCGCGAACGCCATTACGAGGCCACACTGTTCTTCCTGATCTGCGGCATCGGCCTGGTCATCAACGCCACCCCGTTGTGGATTTCGAGGTACATGCTTGACTTCCGGGTCCCGATGGTCAGCTTGCTCGCCCAGGAGGCCGCGGATTTCGCCAGCGCCAACGTGATCGGCACGCTGCTGGCGATGGCGTTCCGCTGGTGGGCTTTCCGCAGGTACGTCTTTCCCGACGAGAACGTGCGCCGGCAGCTTCCGGTCCCGGCTGACGCCAGTTGATCACCGCACGACGCCAGTACCCGGCCGGGAGGTCCCGGGCAGTTGCTCAGCCCGAGGTACCCGGAGGTACACCGCGAACCTGGCGGGTCGCGCCGAGCTCAGTTCCAGACGGCCGCCGTCGGCCTCAACCAGCGCCCTGGCCAGCGCTAACCCGACACCGGTCGAGGATGCCCCCGAGATTCCCCGGTCGAAGACGTGGGCGGCCAATTCCTCGGGCACCCCCTCGCCACCGTCGGTCACCTCGACGACGGCCATGCGATCCGGCGCCACCCCGGTCCATCGCGCGGACAGCGTCACCTGGCCAGCGCCGTGCCGCAGGGCGTTGTCGATCAGCACCCCGAGCGCCTCCCGCAGCCGGCCGGGGGTTACCCGGGCGACCAGCCCGTCGACCACCCGTAGCCGCAGCGGCCGCCGGTCGGCCTCGGCCTGCGGCTGCCAGTCGGCGACCACCTCGCGCAGCAGCTCACCCAGCTCGACTGGCTCGGCGGTAGCGGCCCGCGCCTCTTCGGTGGCACGCAACAGGTCGTCGAGTACGGCACCGAGCCGCTCAGCTTGCTCCAGCGCAGCCTCGGCCTCCGCAGCAGTGTCCGGGTCGGGATGCGCGGCCAGCTCGTCGAGGCGCAGCTGGAGCGCAGTCAGCCTGCTGCGCAGCTGATGGGAGACATCACCGACGAGGTCCCGCTCGCGGGCCACCAGGTCGGCCAGCGCGGTGGCCGACGCGTCCAGCAAGTCAGCGAGCTGATCGAGCTCTGGGATGCCGTGCCGGGACGGCACCCGGCGGAAATCACCGGCACCCAGCCGCGCAGCACGATCGGCGACGTCTTGCAGCGGACCAACCAGCCGCCGTGCCGTGATGGTCGCGATGACGGCACCCATGCCCACCGACAGTGCGACGATAAGGGTGACGAGCGCAATGACCCGTAGCTGATCTTTCCGGACGCCACTTCCGGGGACCGCGAGCTGGATCGTGCCACGGCGGCCGAGACTCAACGTCTCCTGGACGGCGCCAGCGCCTGGATCGGCACCGAGCACGAAGTGTCCAGTCACCGGCGCGTGCACCACCAGTTGCGCCCCCGGCGGAAGCGTCCGCGCGATCGAGCCCAGATCCAGCGACGAAGCCGGCGAAGCCAGACCGTGCAGCCGCGGCACCAGCTGGGCCAGCCGGATCTGCACCTCGGCGCGGGCGGCGTGGTCCACCAGCCGCCAGGACGCGTACGCCAGCGGACCACCCAGCACCAAGCCGGTGATCGCCACCGCGATCAGCGTGGACCGCAGGATCCTCCATCGCACGGCCGCACCTACGCCCGTTTCCCGATTGTGCTACAGCGCATCGAAGCGGAACCCGACCCCCCGAACGGTGGCGATCCGGCTGCTGCCGATCTTGCGACGCAGCCAGGACATGTGCATATCCAGTGTCTTGGAGTTCTTCAGTTCGGGGTCTTTCCAGACCTCACGCAGGATCTCCTCGCGGCTGACCACCTGCCCAGGCCGCGACAGCAGCACTCGCAGCAGCTCGAACTCCTTGTTGGCCAGGGCGATCTCTGCGCCCTCAATGAGCACCCGGCGGCCCGCGAGGTCCATCCGCACTCCGCCGGCTTCCAGCGCGTCCGGCGTCTCCGGCACGCTGCGGCGCAACAGCGCCCGGACCCGAGCCAACAATTCGGCCAGCCGGAATGGTTTGGCGACGTAGTCGTCGGCACCCGCGTCCAGCCCGACGACGAAGTCGACTTCGTCGGTGCGGGCGGTGAGCATGAGCACCGGCAGATCGGGGCGGGTCCGGCGCAGCCGGCGGCAGACATCCAAACCATCCATGCCGGGCAGGCCTAGGTCGAGCACCAGCAGGTCGACGCGCTGGTGGCCGGCACAGCTCAACGCGCTGTAGCCGTCGCCGACAACCAGCACCTCGTGGCCTTCCCGCTGCAGCGCCCGGGACAGCGGCACGGCGATGCTGGTGTCGTCCTCGACGAGCAGCACGGTGGGCACGCCGTTCAGCCTAGGCCCCATGGCAGCCTGTGCTGGTGACCGCTGACCAATTGCCTTCGTTGCCTTCTGCGGATCTCTCGCTGGCGCTGGCCTTGGCCGATACCGCCGACCAGATCACGCTGGAGCGGGCCGGCGCTGCGAACCTGCGGGTGCACCGGAAACCCGACCGGACTCCGGTCACCGACGCCGATCTGGCTGTCGAGGACGCGATCCGCGCGGTGTTGGATGCACATCGGCCGCGGGACGCGGTGCTCGGTGAGGAGCGGGGCGAAGCGGGCGTTGGCGCCGACCGGCGCTGGTTGCTGGATCCCATCGACGGGACGAAGAATTTCCTGCGCGGCGTGCCGGTCTGGGCCACCCTCATTGCACTGGTGGACCACGGCAGCCCGGTGGTGGGCGTGATCAGCGCGCCGGCACTGCGGCGGCGCTGGTGGGCGGCTACCGGGGCGGGTGCGTACACCCGGGATGCGGACGGGTCTGTCCGAACCATCGCGGTGTCCAGCGTTGCTGAGCTCGCTGACGCTTACTTGTCCACCACCCACCTCGGCACCTGGGTGAAGTACCGCAGCCGGGAATCTTACCTTTCCTTGGTGGACGCAACGTGGGAAAACCGGGCGTTCGGCGACTTCTGGCAGCATTGCTTGGTGGCCGAGGGCGCGATCGACCTCGCCGCTGAACCGATTGTCAGCCCGTGGGATCTGGCCGCCGTGCAGGTGCTGGTGGAGCAGGCCGGCGGCCGGTTCACCGACTTGGCCGGGGTGGCTCGATTCGACGGTGGCACCGCACTGTCCTCCAACGGGCTGCTGCACGACGCCGCCTTGGCCGTGCTGCAGCGCTGATGGCTTGCCCCGCGGATCCATCGGATGATCTTGCGTAGCAGGAGTTGACCCCGAGGTCAACCGGAGCTGAGGTGGGTCCACCCGGATCCTCACCTTGATGGCGGGCACTCGATCTGGGAGGAGCCCTTGCTCGCGCAGCGGGCGACGGGTAACGATATGCGCATGCTACGCGCTGTGCTCGAGCAGTTCTGGCCGAGTCGGCGCATGGACGCATTCGATCAATTCTGTAGCTAGGCCGCGCGTCGGCGCCTGGCCTTCACGCCTATTCATGTGCCCGCGCGGCCGCTGTCTAGTGCCCATTTCACCCCCAGATTAGGAGTTTTGCGTGTCCGTCACCGATGAACTGCTCGCCAACAACGCCGAGTACGCTGCCGCCTTTTCCGGCCCGCTGCCACTGCCGCCCGCCAAGCACGTCGCCGTGGTGGCCTGCATGGACGCCCGGCTGGACGTCTACCGGATTCTGGGCCTCAAGGAGGGCGAAGCCCACGTCATTCGCAATGCCGGAGGCGTGATCACCGATGACGAGATCCGGTCGCTGGCGATCAGCCAGCGGCTACTCGGAACCCAAGAGATCATCCTCATTCACCACACCGATTGTGGGATGCTCACCTTCACCGATGACGAATTCAAAAAATCCATCCAGGATGAAACCGGCATCAAGCCGGCGTGGGCTGCTGAGGCTTTCCCAGATCTCGACGAAGATGTCCGGCAATCGATTGCGCGCATCAAGGCTAGCCCCTTCATCCCGAACAAGGACTCTGTTCGCGGATTTGTGTTCGACGTAGGAACGGGCAAGCTCAACGAGGTCGGGTGACCAGGTAGGTAGCGTCTAACGGCGGCCAACCCCTGCTGGCATCCACGCGGGGGTTGGCCGCCGTTATGAGCACCGATCGGGGGGCTTGGTAGCTCCTACGAGCCACCAAGAGCGGTGACCACCCGGGAGGATGAGGGGCGGCGAAGCTGGTCGGCCATCCACGTGCTGGTGCGCACCAGGGCATCGAGATCGACGCCGTGCTCGATACCCAGCCCGTCCAGCATCCACACCAGGTCCTCGGTGGCCAGGTTGCCGGTGGCCGACCCGGCGTACGGGCAGCCACCGAGCCCGCCGGCCGAAGCGTCGATGCAGCTCACCCCTGCCTGCAGGGCCGCAAACGTATTGGCCAGCGCCTGGCCGTAGGTGTCGTGGAAGTGCACCGCGAGGGCGTCGGCTGACACGCCGGCGTCGCTGAAGGCGTCTAACAATGCGCTGACGTGGCCGGGCGTGGCCACGCCGATCGTGTCAGCCACGGACAGTTGATCACATCCCAGCCCCTGCAGCCGAAGCCCGGCATCGATGACCTGGTCGACGGCCACCGCGCCCTCCCAGGGATCACCGAAACACATCGACAGGTAACCGCGCACGCCGAGGCCGGCCGCCTTCGCCCGGCGCAGCACCGGCGCGAACATCGCAAACTGAGCGTCGAAGTCCCGGTTGAGGTTGCGCCGGGCGAAGCTCTCGGTGGCCGAGGCAATGATCGCCACCTCGCTGGCACCGGTGGCCAGCGCCCGGTCCAGCCCCCGTTCGTTCGGCACGAGGACCGGATAGCGCACCCCGGCGCGCTGCGGGAGCAGCTCGAACACCTCGGCGCCGTCGGCCAGCTGCGGCACCCAGCGCGGGTGCACAAAGCTGGTCGCTTCTAGCACTCGCAGCCCCGCCCCCGCCAGCCGGTCCAAGAACTCGACCTTCACCTCAACCGGAACTATCACCGGCTCGTTTTGCAGGCCGTCGCGGGCACCGACCTCCCAGATCGTCACCCGCGCGGGCAACCCCGAGGCCGGATGCCGACCAGGCAGGCCGATATCCCGCGCGGTCATTCGAGCACCGGATTCACCTCGTAGTACAGCAGCGAATGGACCCGCTCGACCTGAGGAACGTCATCGAACTCCAGCGGCTCATCAGAGGCCGACTCGATGATCAACGTGCCGCAACCCAGGATCCGGTCGATCAGCGAATGCCGGAACTGCACCGTGTTGATCCGATCGATCGGGATGTCGATGCCGCTGCGGGTCAGGATGCCTTCGCGGACCATCACCCGCCTGGTGGTGAGCACGAAATGAGTGGTGCGCCAGCGCAGCAGCGGTACCACCGTCAGCCAAACCAGCCCAATGCCCCCAATTACCGCAAGCCCGATCCACCCGTACGACTGCCAGGACGACCCGGCGACCAACGCGGCGAGGTAAGAACCCAGCCCGACGATGAGCAGGAGCACCACCACCGGCCGCACCAGCATCTTCCAATGCGGGTGCTTGTGCAGGACGACGCGCTCATCGCCGTGCAGCAGACCCTCCGGGTAGGGCACGACTCCTCCTCATTGCCTCTGATCACGGTACCGCTGCGAGGGCGGCGCGGTGGGCAGGTACAGTCCGGCGGGTCAGGTGGCCGGGACGGACATGCTCACGCCGCAGAAATGAGATTGATCATGCACGACGCGACCCCTGACTTCGCGGGGATGGATCCTGGCCAGGCCGGGGAAGCCTTGATCGGGTGGGCGGACCAGTTGCAACGCAAGGCGGAGGTCTACCGCGGCCTGCACCACCAGCTGTCCCGGCTCGCGGTGACCGAAGCCTCCGCCGACGGCATGGTTCGCGTCAGCATCGACGCCCAGGGCATACCCACCGAGCTGACTTTGACCGACTACGCCCGCGGAGCGGATCCGGCGCGCCTGTCCGCCGAGTTGATGACCTGCTTACGGCGGGCGCAGAGCACTCTGGCTGCTCAGGTGCAGGACCTGGTGACGGCCTCGGTTCCGAACGGTGACGATGCCGCCGCCGAGCAGATCGTCGCCTGCTACCGCGACCGCTTTGACGACCGCACTCCACGCCTGGCCGCCCGGCACACGCGGCCGACCACGTCAGCCGACAATGATCCGCCTACCCAGGTGCTGCCGTGAGGCGGGGCGCAGCGGCGGGAACCATCGCGGCGTTGCTCGCAGCCGGCTGCAGTAACCAGGCATCCCAGGTGTCTCAGGGAGTACAGCCGCCGCCACCACCATCGGTAATCGATGCCAGCAAAATCGATATGTGCACGATCCTGACGGATCCCGAGCTGGCCACTTTGGGCGTGCAACCCAGCACTCGCAAGAGTTTCAACACATCGGGGGTGGTCGGCTGCCGGTGGCAGGGCAAGTCCTACACGCTGAGCATGGAGCGGGACAACAGCACGCTAGCCGGATACCGGGCACACCGAAACGACCCGAATTTCTTCAATTTTGCAGATAATACCGTGAACGGCCGTGCCGGGTCTCATTTCGGAGTGAACAAAAACGGTTCCCAATGCGTGCAGTTGATTGACGGTGGATCGGCATCGCTGTCGGTGAGCGTGGCGGTGCCGCCCACCGTGACTCCCCCGCCGGTCGATCCGTGCGCCGAGGCGTTGCGGATCGCCCAGATGATCGAGCCTCGATTGGCGAAAGCACCGCAATAGCGCGCACCGGCGCCTGGCAACAGCGGGGCGGATGCTGGCCGGCTTCGCCGTTGCGGCGCCGGCTGATGCGCTGCGGTACCTGCACGATCTCGTGCATGCTGAGCGAATGCCGCTGTTCAGCTTCGGGCATGGCACTGGGGAGCGCGACCGGCTGCTAGGACTGCTCCACGCGGCGCGGATCGAAGCGCTGGTGGATGTGCGGACCGCTCCCGGCAGCCGGCGCAACCCCGACGTCGGGCGAAAGGAAATGGAGCGCTGGCTACCCGAGCACGGCATCAGCTACCGGTGGGAACGCCGGTTAGGTGGTTGGCGCAAGCCGCCACTCGGCTCACCGGACAGGGCACTGCGCAATCGCTCCTTCGCCGGATATGCGGCCCACATGCGCACCCCAGAGTTCCTCGACGCGATGGGCGACCTGCTCGCCAAAGCCGAGACTGAAGCCACAACGGTGCTCTGCTCGGAGTCGGTCTGGTGGCGATGCCACCGGCGGATGATCGCCGATTTTGCGGTACTGAGTGCGCAGGTGCCGGTGCTCCACCTCATGCATGATGGCGCGGTGCAGGAACACCGTCCGACGGAAGTAGCTCGCGTCCGCAGCGATGGCTTGCTGGTCTATGACGGTGCCGCGCCGCAACGTCAAGTGACGTTGTTCTGATCATGACCTCGCTGTCGGTCGGTGCTCAGCGGCTTTCCGAGGACGGCTCAATGTCGCTACCGCGCTGCGCTGGGGTATCCCGGAAAGGGTCCACCGCACCGTGCAAGCGGGCGCCCGGGGCCACCCGACGGGCCAGGCCCGCCACCTCAGCGGTACGGCTGGACCGCCCGGACGTGCGTGACGTCGCCGACCGATAGCACGCGCTGCTGCCCGTCACACTGGACGACCAGCCGTCCCTCGGTGTCAATGTCCGCAGCGGTACCGGTCAGCGCGAGCTCTCCCGGCAGTTCGACACGAACTCGCTGACCCAAGGTTGCGCAGTGCTTCCGGTAGGTGTCCTGCAGCCCGGAAGCAACTGGGTCACCCTCGTGATCACCCCACTGCCGCAGCTCGCCGTCCAACGCACGCAGTAGGGCCCGCAGCAGTGGATCGCGGTCGGTGCAGGCGGCATTCTCGATAGCCAGCGAGGTAGCGGTGGGCCCCGGCAGTTCGTCGGGTCGCAGCGTGACGTTAAGGCCCATACCGATCACCACCGCAGACTGCCCGGGGACGAGCTCGGCGAGGATCCCCGCTGCCTTGTGCTGGTGGGCACCCAGCAAGAGGTCATTGGGCCACTTCAGCACCGCCGGCAGCTCGGCGACGGTCCTGACCGTCGTGCACAGCGCCACCCCGGCCAGCAACGGTAGCCAGCTCCACCGGGACTGCGGCACCGCGGTGGGGCGCAGCAGCACTGACAGGGCGAGCCCCGACCGCGCCGGGGCTACCCAGCTGCGCCCGGCCCGTCCCCGCCCGGCGCTCTGGTATTCGGCGATCAGCACCGTCCGATCCGGCGCGCCCTGCCCGGCCCGGTGGACCAGCGCAGTATTCGTCGACGGCACGGTGGTCACGACGTCGAGCGCTGCATACGGCCCGGCGGGTGTCACCATGGCCCGGCGCAGCGCTGCCTCGCGCAACGGAGGTCGCTCAAGATCGGTCCACACGGCGGTGACGCTACCTTTAGGGTCGGGCGGCATGGAGCCGGATATCCACACCACCGCAGGCAAGCTAGCCGATCTGGTGCGCCGCAAGGCGCAAGCGGTCGACGCCGGATCGGCCCGCGCGGCGGCGCGCCAGCACGCCAAAGGCCGCAAGACCGCCCGGGAGCGCATCGAGTTGCTGCTGGACGCCGGATCGTTCATCGAACTCGACGAGCTAGCCCGGCATCGCAGCACCAACTTCGGCCAGGAGGCCAACCGGCCCTACGGCGACGGCGTGGTCACCGGCTACGGCACCGTGGACGACCGGCCGGTCTGCGTGTTCAGCCAGGATGCTTCGGTGTTCGGCGGCAGCCTGGGCGAGGTATACGGCGAGAAGATCGTCAAGGTGATGGATCTCGCGCTGCGCACCGGGTGCCCGATCATCGGGATCAACGAAGGCGGCGGCGCCCGGATCCAGGAGGGCGTGGTGTCGCTGGCGCTCTACGGCGAGATCTTTCGGCGCAACACGCACGCCTCCGGAGTGATTCCACAGATCTCGTTGATCATGGGGTCGTGCGCGGGTGGGCACGTCTACTCGCCCGCGTTGACCGACTTCACCGTCATGGTCGACCAGACCTCGGCCATGTTCATCACCGGCCCGGATGTGATCAAGACGGTGACTGGAGAGGAGGTGGGCTTCGAGGAACTTGGCGGCGGCCGCACCCACAACACCCGCTCAGGCAACGCGCACTATCTCGGCGCCGACGAGGAGGACGCGCTGTCCTACGTCAAGGAGCTGCTGTCGTTCCTGCCGTCGAACAACCTCTCCGAAGCACCGGTGTTCGACGCCCCTGAGGTTGGCCCGGTGACCGACTCCGATCGTGAGCTGGACGCCCTGATCCCGGACTCGGCCAAGGCGCCCTACGACATCCACGAGGTGATCATCCGGGTCGTCGATGAAGGCGAGTTCCTGGAGGTGCACGAGCTGTTCGCGCCCAATATCGTGGTCGGCTTCGGCCGCGTGGAAGGCCGTAGCGTCGGGATCGTGGCCAACCAGCCCACCCAGCTGGCCGGCTGCCTGGACATCGACGCCAGCGAGAAAGCCGCCCGGTTCGTGCGTACCTGCGACGCGTTCAACGTCCCAGTTCTGACGTTCGTTGACGTGCCCGGTTTCCTGCCTGGCACCGACCAGGAGTGGAACGGCATCATCCGGCGCGGCGCCAAGCTGATCTACGCCTATGCCGAGGCCACCGTGCCCAAGGTCACGGTGATCACCCGCAAGGCGTACGGCGGCGCCTACGACGTGATGGGTTCCAAACATCTCGGCGCGGATATCAACCTGGCGTGGCCATCGGCGCAGATCGCCGTGATGGGCGCTTCCGGCGCGGCGAACATCCTGTACCGCCGGGAACTCGCGGGCGCACCGCCTGGCGAGATCGAGGCCTTGCGGGCCCGCCGCCAGCAGGACTACGAGGATGCCCTGCTCAACCCTTACGTCGCGGCCGATCGCGGCTATGTCGACGCCGTGATCGCGCCCAGCCTTACCCGCAACCAGGTGGCGCGGTCTCTGCGCATCCTGCAGAACAAGCGCCAAACCCTGCCCCCGAAGAAGCATGGGAACATTCCCTTGTGAGTGCGAAACAGTGTTCTAACACCGAACGCCACTCAGGAGTTATCCACCCGGACGAGGCCGTCGCCGCTGCGCTCATCGCGGTGTTGACTGCTGCGGCGCATGCGGCAGAGCCTGCGGTAGCGCACAGCGCCTGGGCCGACCCGGTTTACCGCCTCCGCATCCCCCCGAACCCCGGCCCTGGCGCCTGGCGCTATTCCGCGCGCCTGCAGTGAGCATCCGCGACGAGCCCTGGCGCAAACACGGACCAACGGGCGCGGTGCCGCGCCGATGGCAGGATGGGCGGTATGGCCAGGATCGCCTTCGAGGACCTAACACCGGGCACCGTGATCGATCTCGGGGACGTCAAGGTCGATCGGGAAGAGATGCTCGCATTCAATCAGCGATTCGATCCGCAGCCGTTCCACCTGGACGAAGAGGCTGCGAAGCGATCGGTCCTCGGTGGGTTGTGCGCATCAGGTTGGTTCACCGCATGCCTGTGGATGCGCTCGTACGTGGACCGTGTGCTCGCCGACTCAACCTCGCAGGGCTCGCCCGGTGGCCGCGAGATGTCCTGGCTGGCGCCAGTGTTCCCGGGTGACGTGCTGCGCATGCGGCTCGAGGTGATCGGTGCGCGGCTGTCTCGGAGCCGCCCTGGCCTCGGACTAGTGGAGATGGTCGGTTCCGCGCAACGCGGCGAGGAGTGCGTGCTACGGATGATCTTCACCGGCATGTTCGCCACCCGCACCTGACGCCGTGCGCCTGATCCTCGCGTCAGCGTCGCAGGGCCGGCTCGGCGTGCTTCGCGGCGCTGGGATCGATCCGGTGGTGCGGGTGTCCGGAGTGGATGAGGACGCGTTGGCCGCCACGCTTGCCGGGGCGACACCCACGCAGCTGGTGACCGCGCTGGCATCGGCGAAGGCCAATGCGGTCGCGGCGACGGTCGCCGACAATTATCCCGACGCGGTGGTCGTCGGATGTGACTCGATGCTGCACATCGGTGGCGAACTGGTCGGCAAACCCGGCTGCGCGGACGCCGCGGTGCGGCGCTGGCAGGCGATGGCCGGCCGTACCGGCGAGCTGCTCACCGGGCACGCCGTAGTACGCCTCGATCAGGGGGTGCGTGTCGCGGGCACCACCGGTGCGCAGACCACGGTCGTCCGCTTCGGCACCCCATCGCAGGCGGAGATCGAGGCTTACGTCGGCAGCGGTGAACCGCTATGGGTGGCCGGCGGTTTCACCCTGGACGGCCGGGGTGGCTGGTTCGTCGATGGGATCGACGGTGACCCGTCCAGCGTGATCGGCATCAGCCTGCCGTTGACCCGGCGCCTGCTCATCGAAGTCGGGATACCCGTCGTGGCACTGTGGTCGGGGCGATAATGCTCATGTCCGACGAGGAGAGGACGGCGGTTGCGGGTGACTACGCTGCGTAAGGTGCTCATCGCCAACCGCGGGGAGATCGCCGTCCGGGTGGTCCGGGCCTGCCGGGATGCCGGGTTGACCAGCGTCGCGGTCTACGCAGACGGCGATCGCGATGCTCCGTTCGTCACGCTGGCTGACGAGGCGTTCGCTCTGGGCGGCGCTACCCCCGCGGACAGCTACCTCGATGCGGCCAAGCTGCTCGACGTCGCGGCCCGGGCCGGCGCCGATGCGGTGCACCCCGGCTACGGGTTCCTCGCCGAGAACGCCGAGTTCGCCCAGGCAGTGCTCGACGCCGGGCTGCTCTGGATCGGGCCGTCACCCCAGGTGATCCGCGATTTAGGCGACAAGGTTACTGCCCGGCAGCTCGCCGCGAAGGTAGGCGCGCCACTGGTACCGGGCACCCGGGATCCGGTATCAGCGGCGGGTGAGGTGGTGGCATTCGCTACCGAGCACGGCCTGCCGGTGGCGATCAAGGCTGCGTACGGCGGTGGCGGGCGCGGCCTGAGAGTCGCGCGCAGCCTCCAGGAGATCCCCGAGCTGTTCGATTCCGCCGTGCGGGAGGCCGTCGCGGCGTTCGGACGCGGCGAGTGTTTCGTGGAGCGGTATCTGGAGCGGCCGCGCCACGTGGAGGCGCAGGTCCTGGCCGACCAGCACGGCAGCGTCGTCGTGGTCGGCACGCGGGACTGCACGCTGCAACGCCGGCACCAGAAGCTGGTGGAGGAGGCGCCCGCTCCGTTCCTGTCTGATGAGCAGCGGCGCGGTATCCACGAGGCGGCCCGGGCGATCTGCGAGGAAGCGGCCTACACCGGAGCGGGCACCGTCGAATTCCTGGTGGCTCCCGACGGATCGATCTCCTTCCTGGAAGTGAACACCCGGCTGCAGGTGGAGCACCCGGTGTCCGAGGAGACCACCGGCCTGGACCTGGTTCGCGAGCAGTTCCGGATCGCATCCGGTGAGCGGCTGGCGCTCACCGCCGACCCGGTGCCCCGTGGCCATGCGATCGAGTTCCGGATCAACGCCGAGGACCCGGCGCGCGGATTCCTCCCGGTGCCCGGTGTCGTCACGGTGTTCGATCCGCCGTCGGGGCCGGGAGTGCGTCTCGACGCCGGGGTGCGGGCCGGCAGCGTAATCAGCGGCGAGTTCGACTCCATGCTCGGCAAGCTCATCGTCGTCGGCGCGGACCGGGCGCAGGCGCTGGCGCGGTCCCGGCGAGCACTATCGGAGTTCACGGTCGAGGGAGTGCCCACCGTCATCCCGTTCCACCGGGTGGTCGTGATCGACCCGGCCTTCGCCGCTTCCGATGCCGAGCATTTCGCCGTGCACACCCGGTGGATCGAGACCGAGTTCGCCGCGGTCCTGGAACCATTCGAGGCCACGACGGAGGTGCCTGTTCCCGCGCCCCGGCAGACGATGGTCGTGGAGGTTGGTGGCCGGCGGCTAGAGGTCTCCTTGCCGGGTGATCTGGCCCTGCGCGGTGGCGGCGCGGCCCAGCCCAGACCGCGTCGACGCCACGGCGGTCGGGCGGCCGCGGCACCGGGTGACGCGGTGGTTGCGCCCATGCAGGGCACCGTGGTCCGCGTCGCGGTCTCTGATGGGGACGTGGTCAACGTCGGCGATCTCATCGTGGTAGTCGAAGCGATGAAGATGGAGAACCCGGTCACCGCGCACCAGACTGGCACCGTCACCGGCCTGACCGTGCAGCCTGGCACCCCCGTTACTTCCGGCACCCTCCTCTGCACCATCACCCCCTGACCCTCCCCGGTGTGTCGCGCTCCGGTGCCCGGTGTGTCGCACCCCGGTGCCCGCACCTTGTCGGCCCGGCTGAACACCAGCGCGCGACACACCGGACACGAGGGCGCGACACGCCCGCGTTGGGGTGCGGCGGAGGAGGAGGCGGTCAGTCAGCTGACCGCAGCGAGGAGTTGGGGGCGTGGGTCGGGCGCAGCGGCGCGGCGGGCGTCGGCCGCGGAGTCGTCAGGCTCCCGTTGCGAGTCACGCTCGGCCGCGACCCGGGCCAGATAGAACTCCACCTCGCGGTCCCGCGCGGCAACCGTCCAGTTCAGCACCTCGCCCATCAGGCCGGCGACCTCAGCAGCGCACGCGACCCCCCGATGCGGGTATTCAATAGAAATCCGGGTGCGCCGGGTCAACACGTCCTCCAGGTGCAACGCGCCCTCACGGCTGGCCGCGTGGACTACCTCGACGCGCAGGTAGTCCGGCGCGTCGGACAGCGGCGCCAGCAGATCAGGGCGATCCGCAGCCAACGCCAGCACCTCGTGCACGGCTGACCCGTAACGATCGAGCAGATGCCGTAGCCGGTATGGGTGCAGACCGTACCGGGCGGCTAGCGTGTCGGCCTGGTTCACCAGTGCGTGGTAACCGTCCGCGCCGAGCAGCGGCACTTTGTCGGTGATGGATGGCGCGACTCGACCGGGCAGGTCGGGCACTGCCGCGTCCACCGCGTCGGCGGCCATCACCCGGTAGGTGGTGTATTTGCCGCCCGCGATGGCGACCAGGCCCGGTGCCACCCGCGCGACGGCGTGCTCGCGCGACAGCCGCGAGGTCTCCTCACTTTCGCCGGCCAGCAGGGGCCGCAACCCGGCGTAAACGCCCTCGATGTCGTCCTCGGTCAGCGGTGTCGCCAGCAACGAGTTGACCGTGTCCAGCAGGTAGTCGATATCCGACCGGGTGGCGGCGGGATGTGCGAGATCGAGGTTCCAGTGAGTGTCGGTGGTTCCGATGATCCAATGATTCCGCCACGGGATGACGAACAGCACTGACGTCGCGGTGCGCAGGATCAACCCACTCTCCGACAGGATGCGGTCCCTCGGAACCACGATGTGGACACCCTTGGAGGGGCGGATCCGGAACCGTCCTCGCCCACCAGACAACCGCTGGATCTCATCGGTCCACACACCGGTGCAGTTGAGCACCGCGTGCGCATCGACGTCAGTCTCCGCACCGGTCTCGCAATCCCGCACGCGGACTCCGCTAATCCGATCCGCTTCCCGCCGGAAGCCGATCACCTGAGTCGAGCTGCGCACCACCGCGCCGTACTGAGCAGCCGTCCGAGCCACCGTCATCGTGTGCCGGGCATCATCGGCAATTGCGTCGTAGTAATGCACTCCCCCGACGATCTGGTCGCGACGCAACGCCGGTGCCAACCGCAGCGCCCCAGCCCGAGTGAGATGCCGTTGACCTGGCACTGATCGTGCTCCGCCCAGCGTCTGGTACAGCGCTAGTCCGGCGGCGACGTAGGGCCGCTCCCAGACCCGGTGTGCCAGCGGATACAAAAAACCCACCGGCTTCACCAGGTGCGGCGCCAGCCGTGTGAGCATTAGCTCCCGCTCGTGCAGCGCCTCGCGGACCAGCGCGAACTCCAACTGCTCCAGATAGCGCAAGCCGCCGTGAAACAGCTTGGACGATCGGCTGGACGTGCCCGAGGCAAGATCCCGAGCCTCCAACAGCGCCACCTTGAGACCGCGGGTGACAGCATCCAACGCCGCACCAGAACCGACCACGCCACCACCGATGACGACCACATCGAACTGCTCACCGGCCAACCGGTGCCAGTCCGCCGCCCGCTGCGCCGGACACAACTGCCCGGGGGCCGGCTCGATGGGCTGCGGATGACCGGCCTGCCGCACAGTCCCACCCCCTACGTTGTAGGCGATCGCCTGCTGCACGCTACCGCGTGAAGGCTTCCGGGGTCTGGTGAACGCCACCCGCATCCGTCCCAACCATCCGCCGCAACGAGACGCTGGCCAGCCCTTTCACCGGGCTGAGCCGACCGAGAAGCCCTGTTGGCGGAACCGTCGAGTGAAACGGCGCAGCTGAAACCGCGCAGCGGAAGTCGGCTGCAGATCGGCCAAACAGGGTAGTGCCACACACCATTTCTGTGCTCGGAAAAACGATCTCATTAATGCGACTGGTCATGCCTGCGCATAAGGAGCAGCAAGACGACGGCGGCAAGTATCGCGACGAGCGCGGCGAACACCGTGCCGGCGGCTATGAGGCCGAAGCCCTGCGCCGCTGCGCCCTCGCCGATCACTGGAATCGCGATCCCGACGTAAAGCATCACGAAGTAGCTTGACGTGATCTCGCCGCGCTTGTCTAGCGGACTTGCACTGGTCACCGTTGCCAACCCGGCTCGGAATCTCATTCCCTGGCCAATTCCGGCGACGACTGCTCCTACCACCAGTGCCGCGAGCGACCGGGCGGGCAGGCTCGATCCGACCAAGACCATCCCCCCGATCAGACCGGCACACCCGAGGGTAAAGGCGCGCCGTTCGCCGATGACCATGGACAGCGACTGGCCGATGGTCGAGGCGAGGAAGACGGAAAGCACCACGGCCCCGGTAAGCGCGTGGTTGCTGTCGTGCAGGACCGTGCCGAGAAATGCCGGGGATACCGCGG
>DASQVU010000349.1:0-2363 GCA_035640615.1 Pseudonocardiaceae bacterium | reverse complement strand
AGCTTCTCCACGGATGCATAGAATTGCTCCAGGTTGTGGACCAACACGCCCGGGAACACCGGTGGGCCGTAACTAGCGCCCATGAACACCGCGTCTGAGGTGAAAATCATGGTACCGCTGTCCACCAGGTCAACTTGCATGGACATGCATCCAGGCGTGTGCCCCGGCGTCTGAATCAGCGTGACGCCGGGCAGAACTTCGGTGTCCCCGGCGACGGTCTCGAACGACAAATTCTCGTAGTCGGCCTTGAGATGGCCACCGCTGCATAGGCCCGTAAAGCCGAATGCGAACTTCTTTTCCGCATCACTGCATACCAGCCTCGCGTTGGTGTTCTTAAACAGACCGGCGTTGCCTGCATGGTCGATGTGCAGGTGGGACAGCACCACATAGTCGATCTCATCGAGGCCGACACCCATGGCATTGAGTCGGGAGTCGAGGTACTCATCCGCACTGACCATGTCGTAGACAAAGAAATCCTGCAGGCCGGTCGGCACCCACCGCTGCTGCCAGTCCCGCGGGCAGCTGGTATCCCAGAGCAGCTTGCCCTCGGGCGTCTCAACGAGCACCGCGTGCGTGGGCACTTCGGACCACACCACCGCAGCGTTCCTGTCGTGCACTCCATGGAGGGTCACGCCGGGCTTGAGCAGCAGCCAGGCTAGGTCAGCATGCATCGCCCCACACGGGACGATGCTCAGTTTGGTCATCGCCATCATCTGTCCTGAAGTTCGCCGTGGTCATTTCCGAGAACAGTGCCCGGTTCGGAACCGGCGCGGCAGAGTGGTGACTACTCTGTTTCGCGGAGCCGAGTTGCGGCGCCTCAGGTGGTTTCGAGGCTTCGAGCGAGCCCGTCACGTCCAGCCACGCCGAGCTTCTCGTAGGCGGCATGCAGGTTGTTCTCGACGGTGCGGTGGGACAGGCACAGTCGGGCGGCGATCTCCTTGTTGGCCAGCCCAGCGGCCGCCAGCCGGGCGATCTCCAGCTGCCGGGGGGTCAGCGCGATTCGAGCCAGCACCGCGGTGGTCAGGGCAGGCGTGCGAGCCCCTTCGCAGCGGGCGGCCAGCGCGCTCGCCCGTCGCTGGGCGCCAGCCGCCTGGCGCAGCTGACCCTTCCGGCGCCAGGCCACGGCCGCATCGGCGGACGCTTCCGCCGCGAGCAGAACCGCACCACAGGCGTCGAAGCTCATGGAGCTCTCCTGCAGCCCTGCGGCATCCTGCGCGACCAGCGCCGTGGCGTGGGCAACCCGAGCCGGCGCCAGCGGGCCCTCAACGATGTCAGCCAGCTCCTGCAACCGAGGAAGGGCCGCGGCGGCTCGACCAAGCCTCGCCAGGTCGTGCACCGCAGCCGCCTCCAGGGCGTAGGCGCCGGACTGCCGCGCCATCGCCGCCGCCTGCTGGAGATACCCGCAGCCCTGAGCGACATCGCCCGCGGCCACCTCCGTCCAGGCGCGGGCGCGCGGCACCTCCGGCCCGCAGATCTCCGAGGGTGGTATCCGCAGCGCGTCCAACTCGGCGAGCACGGCGCGGGCCGCTTGCACCTCACCCCGCAGGGCTAGGGCGTGCGCCCGGATCATCAAGGCGTTGCGCACCCACAGCGGCCAGTTCATTTGCCGGAAGGTTCCAGCGGCTTCCCCGGTGAGCCGCGCCGCAGCGGCTACCCGGCCTTCAGCCAGCGCGTTCCAACCCCGCACGCACGCAAAGAACGACCGTGCCTCGACCGAGCCTTCCTCGACCGCCTTGTCGTACTCGAAGTCGGCGACCGCGGCGGCCTCGGCCAAGTGCCCGGTGTAACGCAGCGCGGCGGACCGGATCACCTGATGCAGGTACGGTCCGAACGGCAGGGGCAGTCCCGTCAGCTGCAGATGTGCGGCCAGGCCACGCTCGGCGACGGCGATCGCACCGGCGGCTTGCCCGGCCACGCCCATCGAGGTGCCTGCGGCGAAGCAAGCCGTGATGAGCGCTCTACCGGAAGCTCGCTGCAGCAGCGGCACCGCCAGCGCGATCGCTTCGCTGTGGCGTCCCGAACGGCCCAGGATCCGGGCCCGCTCAGCGGTCAGCTGGTCGCGGCAACCCGCGTCTTGGATGGTGGCCTCCGCTTCCTCGGCAACCCGCAGGGCTGCGTAGGTCTGCTTGAGCGCCATGTCGAGCACGCCAATCCGGGTGGCGGCCAGCAGTGCCGTTTGGGAATCGGTGGTAGCTGCCATGACGAGGGCCTGGAGCTGCTGCTCGGCCTCCTCGGCCCGGCCCTGCAACCAGCACAGTTGCGCCAGCAGCAGGCTGGCCTCGAAGGTGGCGCCTGCTTCAACTGCCGCGCGGGCCAACCGCTCCGCGAGCGGGAAGTCGTAGCGCTGCCGGGCAGTGGTGGCC
>DASQVU010000348.1:0-3598 GCA_035640615.1 Pseudonocardiaceae bacterium | reverse complement strand
GGTATGCCTGCAGCCGCTTGATCGTGTCGGCCAGATCGGGGTTGCCCCGAATGAAGTTCTCTGCCCGAGCCGTGAGCACCAATCCGGCACCGGCCGCCGCGGCGACCCGGTCGGCGGCCAGCGACAGGTCGTAGATCGCCTCCCCGGAGAAATCTTCGATCGAGCAGCCCGCCAGCCCTACCCCGACGGCTTCGGTGACCGTGGCGCGCACCGTCTCAGGGTCGTCGGCGAAGCCGTTTTCCAAGTCGGCGGACACGGGGATATCCACCGCCGCGACGAGGGACGCAGCGTGCGCGAGCGCCTCGTCGCGCCGCACGTACCCATCCGGCCGGCCCAGCGTCGCGGCGTGCCCGCTGCTGGTCGTCGCCACCGCCTGGAAACCCAGGGAGGCGAGCAGCTTGGCTGTGCCGGCGTCCCAGGCGTTGGGCATGAGCAGCGGTCGTCCCGGCACGTGCAATGCCAGAAAGGTGTTGGCCTTATTTGCCGCGAGCGTCATCGTGCTCACGGTAAGGGCAGCGAGCGCAGGCTCGGAAGACGCGTATGTTCCAGCCGTGCGTCTTCGCTGGGTTACCGCCGCCGTTGTTGCCGCCGCCGTGCTGACCGGATGCGGTTCCCCACCGCCGCCGGCCGCGCCACCGACGCCACCGCTACCGCCGGCGGCCGAGCCGGCCCCTGCTCCCACGCCGACCGCGCCGCCCGCCGGGCGGACCGTGCCGGTGGGCAGCAGCCCGGAAGGTGTCGTAGCCGACCCGCAGACCCACATCGTGGCGGTCGGGGTGCGGGACCCGTTCGCCCTGACCCTGCTCGACGCCACCACCGGCGCGGTGCTCCGTAAGGTCGCGCTGCCCGGCGGGTTGCGGCACCTGCAACTCGCCGCGCCGGGCGGCCCGGTGCTGGTTCCGGACGAGGGATCGAACCAGCTCATCAGGGTCGCCTTGCCCGGCGGCGAGATCATCTCGCAGGTGCAGACCGGAGCCGTGCCGCACGACGCCACTGCAGCCGCGGACGGAACCGTGTTCGTCGCCAATGAACTCGGCCATAGCGTGGTTGCCGTGCGCGGCGATCGGGTGGTGCACACCTTCACCGACGTCACGCAGCCGGCCGGGCTGGCCGCCGTCGGCAACCTCGTTGGCTTAGTTGACGTGCGGGAGAACACCCTGACCCTGTACGACGCCCAACGCTTGCAGCGGGTCGCCGAGCTACCCGCGGGTGCCGGCCCGACGCACGTGGTGTCCGACAAGCGCGGCCATCTTGCGGTGATCGATACCCGCGGCGGGGCGGTGCTGCTCTACGCAGTGCAGCCGGTATTCCGGCAGATCGGTCGAGTCGAGCTACCAGGCACCCCGTACGGCGTTGCCTACGACCCGGTCCGCGATCGGCTGTGGGTGACGCTGACCGCGCTCAACGAGGTGATCGGGCTGAACCTCAACGCCAGCCAGCCCGTTCTCGCCATCCCGCTGCCTACCGTGCGCCAACCCAATACGGTCGCGGTGGACAGCGTGACCGGCCGGCTGTACGTCACCGGTACGGCCGACGGGGTGCTGGAAATCATCGAGCCGTGAATTAGGTCAATAAAGTTCGGGTGGGAATATATTCCCACCCGAACCTCTGTGAAATTACGGGTCGCACTTACAACGGTTCATGCGGTGGTAACCGCCGCCGCCATAGCCGCTGGACCTCATATGCCCACCATAGCCGCCGCAGCTGCTGTATCTCGAATGGCCGCCATAGCCTCCGCAGCTACTATAGCTCGAACGGCCGCCATAGCCGTGGTTACCATAGTTACCACCGCAGCCACCGCCACCGTAGCCGAACCGGAACATATCCGAGATCCTCATAGTTTCCCTCCCTCTTGGTTCCCAGGAAGCGCTGGGGAAGCAGCGGATGCCAGAAGTCCGGTAAAGGAAAGTTCTGGGTCGCACTGCCTCGCAGCGGTCGACCACGACCAAGCCGATCAATCACTCCCTGAGCCGCGGCTCACGCCCCCGCTTGGCCTTACTCCGGCAAGCAGCGACTGTGGCCAGTTTATTTACGCGCGTTGCTTGCTCCTCAGGGCTACCCAGCAGTCGGCAATGCCACGCAGTCGAACGCAACTCTCACCCATTCAGGCGACGGCCCGGCACACTGCCGCAAACCGGGTGCCGCTATGAACTTGACATTTCCGGCGTTTTACGACAATGGGGAGACCGCTGGCGTCGAGTTCACGACATTGGCCGGAGACGGTCCTCCCACACCCCGGCTGGGCGGTAGCGTGCGCTGGTGCGGATCCTGATCACTGGTGGGGCGGGCTTTATCGGCTCGCATATCGCCGACCTGCTCGCCGCCGACGGGCACTCAGTGCTGCTACTGGATGCGTTCCTGCCGCAGGCACACGGCTGCGGGTCGCCGCCGGTCTGGGTGGCCGGGCATGAGCTGGTGCGCGGCGACGTCCGGGACGGCGAGCTCCTCGGCCGCCTGCTGACCGGTGTCGATGCGGTGTGCCACCAGGCGGCGATGGTGGGGCACGGGCTGGATCCCTCCGACGCCCCGGACTACACCGCCAACAACGATCTCGGTACCGCGGTGCTGCTGGCTGCAATGCATACGGCGGGGGTACACCGGCTGGTGCTAGCCAGCTCGATGGTCGTCTACGGCGAGGGCCGCTACGCCTGCCCCACCCACGGCATCGTGCCGGCTCCCCCGCGGCGCGCCGAGGACATTGCGGCAGGGCGTTACGAGGTGCCCTGCCCGCACTGCGGCGCCGAACTGGAGCCGCTGCTCGTGCCCGAGGACGCGCCGCTGGATCCGCGTAGCACTTACGCCGCGACCAAGCTCGCGCAGGAGCAGCTCGCGGCGGCCTGGGCCCGCCAGACCGGGGGCGGCGTGTGGGCACTGCGCTACCACAACGTTTACGGCTCCCGGATGCCCCGGGACACTCCCTACGCGGGGGTGGCATCGATCTTCCGCTCGGCGCTGGCCCGCGGCGCGCCGCCGCAGGTGATGGAAGACGGGCGGCAGCGCCGCGACTTCGTGCACGTCTCCGATGTGGCCCGGGCCAACGCGCTGGCGCTGGCCGCGGAACCGCCGGCCTGGCGCTGCGAGCCGGTCAACGTCTGCTCGGGGCAACCGCACACGGTCGGCGAGCTGGCCACCGAACTGTCCCGGGCGATGGGCGGGCCGGCACCGCAGATCAT
Organism: Pseudonocardiaceae bacterium; assembly: GCA_035640615.1. Taxonomy (GTDB): domain Bacteria; phylum Actinomycetota; class Actinomycetes; order Mycobacteriales; family Pseudonocardiaceae. The sequence goes on along the minus strand of DASQVU010000348.1, from coordinate 425 downwards.
CGGGGGCGCGCGCCCGGGTGATGTGCGGCACGTCACGGCTGATCCCACCCGCGCCGCTGAGCTGCTCGGCTACCGGGCGCGGGTGAGCTTCGCCGAGGGCCTTGCCCGGTTCGCCACCGACCCGCTGCGCGAGCCGGTCACCACGACGTGAGCAGCAGATGGTTGACGCCCAGCGCGAGCACCGCCTGGCCAGCCAGCCACCAGCGCGCCTGGCGGGCCGGGAGCAGTCCCGCGCCCGCGATCAGCCACACCGCGAACGGCAGCCAGATCCGCTCCACCTCAGCCTTGCTCAGCCCGGACAGATCTGCGACCAGCACCGCGATCGCCGCGGCCGCGCACAGCAGTTGAGGGCTCCTCAAGTACCGCCAACCCCGGTTCGGGGCGCCTGCAACAGCAGCCAACCCCCCCGGCGCGAACGTCCGGCG
>DASQVU010000347.1:0-3502 GCA_035640615.1 Pseudonocardiaceae bacterium | reverse complement strand
CGCCCTTTCCTGACGCGAGTTTCGACGTCGTATGGGCGGTGGAAAGTCAGTGCCACGCACCCCAGAAGGCGGCGTTCTACCAGGAAGCTGCCCGGCTGCTGCGACCCGGTGGACGGGTGGTCGTCGCTGATTTCTTCCGTGCCGGTCGCCCGCTGGATCGGACCGGCGAGCGCCTGCTGCACGAGTGGCTCACCGGTTGGGCCGTGCCTGATATTGATACTCCCAGCGAACATACTGAGCACCTGGCTGCGGCCGGCTTCGTCGAAACCCGGCTGGATGATGTGACCGCGCATACCCGCCCATCGCTTCGCCGGCTCTACCGGATGGCGTACTGGACCTACCCGCTGGCCCTGTACGGCTACGTCAAAGGGGTCCGCTCGGCCGTCCAGCACGGCAACGTGATCGCCTCGATCCGCCAGTACCAAGCGCTGCGCCACAACGCGTGGTTTTACGGAATCCTCTCTGCCACCAAACCTCCCTTCCCCGACATGGAGACATAACGGGCTTTCCAACCCCTAATGAGCCCGATATGTCTCCATGTCGGGGAAGCGGAGGTCGGGGCAGAGGGGAGCGCGCAAGGCGAGGAGCAGGCCGCCGTCTAGCGGAAGCAGCAGGGGGATGAGCGTGTCGTCGTCGCGGATCATGGCGCCGACGGTGCGCAGCGCGGCAGCCGATGGATCCCGATTGGTTGGATCGGCCACCACGCCGTCGCCCACCGCGTTGTCGAAGGCGATCATGCCGCCGGGCCGCAGCAACCGCACGCCCGCTTCCAGATAGCGCGGATACTCCACCATCACGGCATCAACGAACACGAGGTCGTAGCCACCGTCGGTGAGCCGGGGCAGCACATCCAGGGCCTGCCCCATGATCAGCCGGTAGCGCGACGGTGCGAAGCCGGCCTCGGTGAACGCCTGCCGGGCGGCGCGCTGGTGCTCGGGTTCGACGTCGATGGAGGTCAAGACCCCGTCGGGAGCCATGCCCCGCAAGAGGCACAGCCCGCTGGTTCCCGCGCCGGTACCTACCTCGACCACGGCTCGAGCGCCGAGCGCACCGGCCAAGAACCGCAGCGCGGCGCCGGTGGGCGGCCCGATCGGGGTACAGCCCAATTCGTGCCCGCGCTCGCGCGCCGCGGCCAGCACCTCATCTTCGGTGACGAAGCTGTCCACGTACTCGCGGTAATCACGGTAATCGCGGACAGAGCTGCCGGTAGGCCTCACATTGCGCAGCGTAGCGCCGCTGGTCGCCTGGGCTGGGCGACGCCGCGCCGGGCAGGTGGCGCCGAACTGCGCGGCAGAACTAGCCGAACTACTCTCAGGATCTTCTTACCCATCGCTTACCAGGCGCACAAGCAAGCACGGCATCATGAAACATCGACAACCAGCCTGGCGTTGTGGTGCCTGTTCATGCTCACCGCGTCGGCTGATGACGCCGTCAATCGCCCCGGAGGTCGGAGATCGCACCGATGGCCACCCAGCCCCGCTTTAGCGACCCTGCCGTCGGCCAGCCGGCCGTCGCCATCGTTCCCGCAAACGATGGTGAGGATGCGGCAGCTCTAGCGTGGGTACCGCCTTCCTGGGACGAGGTGGTGCGGGAGCATGCTGACCGGGTTTATCGGTTGGCCTACCGGCTGTCCGGCAATCAGCATGATGCCGAGGACCTCACCCAGGAGACGTTTATCCGGGTCTTTCGCAGTTTGGGCTCGTACAAGCCCGGCACGTTCGAAGGCTGGCTGCACCGGATCACCACTAATCTGTTCCTGGACATGGTGCGCCGGCGCGCCCGGTTGCGGATGGAGGGTTTGCCCGATGACACGGACCGGCTGGCCGGTGGTGGGTTGAGTCCGGAGCAGGTCTACGCCGCGACTCATCTCGATCCGGAGTTGCAGCAGGCATTGGATGACCTCGCTCCGGAATTTCGTGCTGCTGTCGTACTCTGTGATGTGGAAGGCCTGTCCTACGAGGAGATCGGCGCCACCCTCGGAGTCAAGCTCGGAACGGTGCGCAGTCGCATTCACCGCGGCAGGCAGGCACTCAAGGCGGCGCTGGAGAGGCGGCACGCCGGGGCTTGACGTAGAGCGGAATAAAGGAGGTTGGATGACGGATCTGCGCGGCCGCACCTTCTCCGATCTGATAGCCGGCCTCAACGCAGGGCAGCACCTGGCCGTCGACGCGCTGGTGGCGTTCGTCGACGGAGAGCTTGCCCCGGCTGCACGTGACCGCGCTGCTGCGCACCTCACCCGGTGCCAGTCCTGCGCGGCAGAGATCGCCGCGCAACGGCAGGCCCGTAGCGTGGTCCGCTCGGCGGAGTGCCCTACAGCCCCGGCCGACTTGCTGGCCGCACTACGCGAGATCCCGCAGACGGCCGGTCTGCCTGAGGTCTCGACGGAGCTGGCGGTGACGGCGGACGGCGTTGTGGTGAAGGTTGCCGACCCGAATAAGATGCCGACCGCGCCGTTGGGCGAAGGGCCGCGGTGGGGCACTGGCCCGTCCGTGCTTGGCCGTTGGATTGGGCGATAACACCGCTACGCGTACTTCACCGGGCTGTGGGCACACTGGATGATCGCTCGCGCACCCCGAACCCAGGAGACCATGGCCGCCACCCCCGATGACCACTGTGACCTGCCCTTCATGCCAGGACGGGATGCGAGGCCGCAGTTCGTACCGGCACGCCCTGCGCGGCCCGCGGTGGACGAAGCTGCGGCCGAGGCATTCGGCCGGCCAGCTGGCGTGCAAGGTGCCTTCGCCGAGCAGCTGAACGGCACCAGGCAGCCATGGACCATCGCGCCACTGCCGCCGGAGGAGCTGGCGGCCACGTTCGGTCGGCCTCCGGAATCCTCGGAGCCTCTGCAGCGCCCACCTGCGGGCAACGGGGTGCGACCCGCAGGGCACCGGGACAGCAAAGACGATCTCTGGCCGGGTGGCGCCGTGGACGACCCGTGGCGTGATCCGCATGCCTCGGCTGTGCTGGGTCCGCCTGCGATGGCCCCACCCGGTGACGCCGGTGAGGCGCCACCTCCCGGAGCCCGGCTGAGTCTGGCGGAGGTCCTCTTCGGTGGCCGGGTGAGCACCCTGGCGCTTGCCGCACTTGCCGCCGCGGCGTTGCTGATTGGCGGAGTCGGCGGGCTTGTGGGCCGGCTCACCGCAGAGGTCGGCACGCTGTTGAACGATCCGGGCGCCACGCTGGCCCAGAGTGAGCCGGCGATCCAGCGTCCGGCGGGATCGGTGGCGGCGGTGGCTGCCCGAGTGCTGCCGGCAGTGGTGTCTTTGGAGTTCCGGGTGGGGGACCAGGGTGGATTCGGCTCGGGGGTAGTCATCGACAGCCATGGCTACGTGTTGACGAACAACCACGTGGTAGCTCCGGCTGCAACCGTCCCGCAGTCCACCCTGGAAGCGGTGTTCAGTGATGGCACCCGGCTACCAGCGCGGATCGTGGGCCGGGATCCCAAGACTGACCTCGCTGTTGTCAAGGTGCAGGTCGCCAACCCCACGGTCGCGCAGCTGGG
>DASQVU010000346.1:0-6677 GCA_035640615.1 Pseudonocardiaceae bacterium | reverse complement strand
CCGAACCTGGGGGTAGGTTGGTCTGCCTCATGCGGTCGCGCGAGCGGGCGAGTCTGCTCTTGCTGCGGCCGGCCGAGCGGGCGGGTCTGCTCCTGCTGGGTAGGTACCGCAGCGGCACCGGACCAGCCAGCGCGCCCCGCTGGCTCCGGTGGCGGCGCCTCGCCTGGCGGTACAGCCGCCTCCTCGGTCTCGGGCTGCACCTGGTCTTCAGCCTGCTGGGCCTGCTCAGCCGGCGTGGGCTGATCGACCACACCGAGCGCCTCGGTCAGGAGCCGTTGCACGGCGGATAGCTGATCGGTGACGTCAGATCGGAGTGCTTTCGCGGCGGCGACTTGCCGTTTGACCTTGACCACCCGGTTGTTCAAGCGCTCACCCGCGAGCTGCATCAGTAGGTACAGGGCGGCAACGCTGCGGGTCTGGTAATCACTAACCCAATCTCGGGTCTCGGCTTGGCGGTGCGCGATGTCTTGCTCGGATTGCTGCTCGGCCCGCTGCCGCCGGCTTGCAGATTCGGCGTCCTCGGCGCGCCGCCGGCTGGCCGATTCCGCCTCCAGGCGCTGGCACAGTTGTCTGGTCTCGGTGAGCAGCTGATCAGCCTCGGCGCGGGTACTTTCGCGCAGCGCGGTGGTCTCCTGCTCGGCACGGGTCTTCAGCTCGGCGGCTTCGTCCTCGGCCATCTGCAGCATTCGCTGAATGCGGGCGGTCGCGGCAGCCAACGGAGACCGCTGGAGGCGGTCCAGCTCGGTGATCGCGTCCTGCGCCTCACGACGAAAGCGCTCAACCTGCCTGGCCGCATCAGCCGCCTCACGACGAAGCCGCTCAAGATCTTCGTTCAGGTCAGCGGCCCGCTGGAGCGCAGCATCCCGTTCGGCTCCAAGGGCGGCAACGCGGGTTTTGAGCGCGTTGACATGGTCGATGACCTGCTGGCGGTCAAAACCGCGCAATACGATCTCGAACGGCGGAGGTAAGGGAACAACCTCGTCTCGGGCTCCGTGCATGTGGCTGGATGGTAGCCCGGTACTCACCGGGCCGCGCTGAGCACCGCACGCTCGACTTTCGCGCGCAGTTCCGGCGGCACCACAGTTCGACCATGAGAGGCGCTCTCACCAGTGAAAACAGCGCCCGCAGCAGAGGCGGTCAAGCAGAAGGAGTCCACCACCGAGCTGCCCAGCGTGGCGACCCGAGCCCACCGGACGATGACGGAGCTGCTTTCCAACGCCGCGGCTACCCGGTACAGCAACCCGATCCGGTCGGTGGTGCGTAGCTCCAGGACGACCGCCCCGGTCGCCTCGTCGTCGAACCACAACACCTTGCTTTCCGTGTCGGGTAGCACCGCGCGTGACGAGGCCTCGCCGTAGTCGCGTTCCTTGGCGGCCAACGCGTCCCCCAGCGACAGCGAACCATGCAGGGCCCGGATCAGATCCTGCCGCAGCAGCGCAACATCAGGCGGCCGCCCGAAGCGCGGTGAGACGGTGAAGCTTTCTACCGCGGCGGAGCCTTCGGGGAGTTCGATGATGCGAATGTCGGCGGAGTGGACCTGCAACGAATGCAGCGCGAGCACCCCGGCCACCGACGCGAGGACACCAGGCCGGCCAGGGCTGATGACCGTCACGATGGTGGTCGCCCGTGGCCCGCTGGCCGTGCTGGCAGTTACCTGCACCGAGCCGCCCTGAATGCACCGCCGCACCAGCGCACGGTCGTCCTCGGTGAGCGGCTCGGGGGCCGGCAAGGGACGTCCAGCCAGCACTGCGCGGCAGCGCTCGGCGAGGTCGGAGATAAGTGTGGCACGCCATTCGGTCCAGACGCCGGGACCGGTGGCCAGGCTGTCGGCCTCCGCCAAGGCCACCAGGAGCTCCAGCAGAACGGGATCCCCGCCGAGGGTGCCGACCACCCGCTGTGCGACTGCAGGATCCTGGACGTCCCGGCGGGTCGCGGTGTGGGGTAGCAACAGGTGGTGGCGCACCATCGCGCGCAGCGTCGCAACATCAGAAGGCCACAGCCCGAGCCGGTGACCGATCTGCTCGGCGAGGGCAGCGCCAACTACCGAGTGGTCGCCGCCGCGGCCTTTACCCAGGTCATGCAACAGTGCGCCGAGCAGCAGCAGATCGGGTCGGCTCACCGTCGTGGTGAGCCGGGCGGCCTGCGCCGCTGCCTCCACGAGATGCCGGTCCACGGTCCATACGTGCGCCCGATCCCGCGGGGGAAGGTCCCGCACCGCACCCCACTCCGGGAACAGCCGCCCCCACAGCCCGGTGCGGTCCATCGCCTCGATCACGTCCACCGCCGGCGAACCAGCACCAAGCAGCGACAACAGCTCATCCAAGGCGGCCCGCGGCCATGGCTGGCGTAGCTCAGGAGCGGTGTCCGCCAGAGTGCTCAGAGTTCCGGCGGCAACGGGCATCCCGGTTCGCGCCGCCGTCGCCGCCACCCGCAAGGCCAGCGCAGGATCCCGCGCAGGGTTGGCATCGCGGGCCAGCGCCACCTGACCGCCATGCTCGACCACCCCATCATCCAGCGGGCGGCGCTGCGGTGCTCGCCCGAGACTGCGCAGCCCGGTCAACCGAACGCGCCCCCGAGGGGGCAGTGCAGCGTGCGCGGCGCGCAGTGCCACATCCACCGCATAGACCACCGTCCGTGCCGCTCCCGACAAGCGCCTGGCCAGATCGAACCGGTCACCGAGGTCCAGGGCCGCAGCCACCTCATCGGCCTCCTGCGCGTGGAGCACGTCCCGTCCCCGCCCGGCGAGCCGGTGCACCTCGGTGCGCACATCCAGCAGCAGCTCCCGCGCATCCTGCACGTCCGAACCGGCTCGATCCACCAGCTGGGCAGCGGACAGAGCGTCGAGCAACTGCACATCACGCAACCCGCCATGGCCGTTCTTCAAGTCCGGCTCCACCCGGTGGGCGATGTCACCGCTGTGCAGCCAGCGTTGCTGCGCCGACTCGGCGAGCTCGTCGAGCCGACCGCGGATGCCGCTGCGCCAGGCGCGCCGAACTGCGGTGTCCATCGCGGTAAACAGCTCCTGGTCTCCAGCGATCAGCCGGGCGTCGAGCAACCCCAGCGCGGCGCGCAGATCGGTAGTCGCCACCTGCATGGCCTGACCGACGGTGCGCACGCTGTGGTCGAGCTCGACGCGGGCGTCCCATAACGGGTACCACAGGGCGTCGGCGAGCTGCGCCACCTCGCGCTTGCCGTCATGCAGCAACAACAGGTCGAGGTCGGAGTACGGCACCAGCTCCCGGCGGCCCAAGGCCCCGACGGCGACCAGCGCGGTGCCGCAGCCGACGCCTACCGCAGCACAGCGGGAAGTGAGCCACAACTCGTAGAGGTCCGTCAACGCCGCTCGCAGGCCGGACGCCGTCAGCTGCCGCTGCCGGGAAGCACCAGCGAGCAGCGCGGCACGGGCTCTGACGAGGTCATCCGCAGCATCCGGGCCTCCGCCGCGGGGCAGCGCACCAGAGCGCGCCATCGCCGCCCCTCCCATCTAGCCGCAAGCACCGCCAGGTGCGCGAACCTGAGCCTCGATAATGAGGTTTCGCGAATTGTGTTGCAGCCGCTAAACCGTCGTGTTTCGGCAGCGTGAACTGGGCCGGCGAGCATTACGGCAACGTTTCGCCGACGTGAAAGCGTGGTGGGTACCGGCCACCAACGTCGGTACCCACCGCGGACTCGACCTCGGTTGCGCCTTACAGCGCGTCCACACCCCGCTCCCCGGTTCGTACCCGGATCACGGTCTCCACCGGGGTGACCCAGACCTTTCCATCCCCGATCTTGCCGGTACGGGCGGCCTCGACTATCACGTCGATGGTCTTATCCACCTGCGCGTCGTCGACCACGACCTCGACCCGGATCTTGGGTACGAAGTCCACCGAGTACTCCGCTCCCCGGTAGATCTCGGTGTGGCCTTTCTGCCGGCCGAAGCCCTGCACCTCGCTGACCGTCATGCCGAGCACCCCGATACGTTCCAGGGCAGCTTTGATGTCTTCCAGCGTGAACGGTTTGACGATCGCAGTCACCAGCTTCATCGCCACTCACCCTTCCTGCCGAACCGGGGCCGGGACCTTACCCGCGGGCAGCGGCATAGCCGGCTTGCTGTTCGACGAACCACTTCCGGTGAAGATCGCGCTGAGTTCGTAACCGGCCTCTGCATGCTCGGTTTCGTCGATTCCGGTCAGCTCGGCCTCACGATCCAGTCGGAGGCCGATGGTGTACTTCAGCACCAATGCGATGATCAATGCGCCGACGAAGGAGAAGATCATCACTGTGAATGCCGCCACGGCCTGGCGCACCAACTGGCTGATGCCCCCGCCGTAGAACAGGCCGTCGACCCCGGCGGGTGCCGAGGCGGTGGCCAGGAAGCCGACCAGCAGCGTGCCCACCAGACCGCCGATGAGGTGCACGCCGACCACGTCGAGCGAGTCATCAAAGCCGAAGCGGAACTTGATGCTGACGGCGAGCGCACACAGCGCCCCGGCGATCGCGCCGACTGCGATGGCCCCGAGGGGTGAGACCGACGAACACGACGGCGTGATGGCGACCAGACCGGCCACGACGCCGGATGCCCCGCCGAGGCTGGTGGGCCGGCCGTCCCGGACCCGCTCAACTAGCAGCCAGCCCAGCATCGCGGCACACGTTGCGACCGTGGTGTTGATAAAGGTGATGCCTGCGACCCCGTTGGAAGCGACGGCCGATCCGGCGTTGAATCCGAACCAACCGAACCACAGCAGGCCGGCCCCGATCATTACCAAGGGCAGGTTGTGTGGGCGCATCGCCTCGCGCGGCCAGCCGCGCCGCCTGCCGAGCACCAGACACAGTGCCAGGCCAGCGGCGCCCGCGTTGATGTGCACCGCCGTCCCACCGGCGAAGTCGATCGCCTTGAGGCGGTTGACGATCCAGCCGCCGACCGGCGCGCTGACCCCATCAGCGGAGAACACCCAATGCGCGACTGGAAAGTAGACCACTGTCGCCCAGATCGCAGCGAATGCCAACCATGGCCCGAACCGCAGCCGGTCAGCCACCGCCCCCGACACCAGAGCCACCGTGATGATCGCGAACATGGCTTGGAATGCCACGAACACCGTCGCCGGGATGGTCCCTACCAGCGGGATGTCGACCTTGGAGCCCCCGCTGGCGACGTAGGTCCCGCCAAAGAGACCGTGCAGCCCCCAGTGCTCCAAAGGGTTACCGACCAGGCCATGACCGGCGTCGTTACCGAATGCCTCCGAGTAGCCGTACAGCACCCAGAGGACGCCCACGACTCCCATCGCGGACATGCTCATCATTATCATGTTCAGGACGCCCTTCGCGCGGACCATGCCGCCGTAGAAGAACGCCAAGCCTGGAGTCATCAGCAGGACCAAAGCCGAGCTGGCGAGCATCCAGGCAGTGTCACCAGTGTCTGGCACGGGTTCACTCCTCTGTGTCGAACACGGCACCACGATCGGGTGGTACGTGTGAAAAGAGTGAGGAGCAGGTGTTTCGCGCGGAGGCACCGCGCGTTTCAGCCACGTTAACTGTGGTGGTGCTGCTGTTACATCCAGGTTGCGATAGGCCTGATGGACGTATTGTGCGGCTGGTCGCGCGAATAAGTCAGCCCAACAGCGCGTCCACGAAGGCGGCGGGCTCGAAGGGCGCCAGATCGTCGACCCCTTCCCCGAGGCCCACCAGCTTGACTGGAACGCCGAGTTCGCGCTGCACGTGGAAGACGATGCCGCCCTTGGCGGTTCCGTCCAGTTTGGTGAGCACAATCCCGGTGACGTCGACGACCTCGCGGAACACCCGCGCCTGTGTCATGCCGTTCTGCCCGGTCGTGGCGTCCAGTACCAGCAGCACCTCGTCCACCTCGGTCTGCTTGGAGACCACCCGCTTGACCTTGCCGAGCTCGTCCATCAAACCCGTCTTGGTGTGCAACCGGCCAGCCGTGTCGATCAGCACTGTGTCCACACCATTAGCGCTACCTCGCTTGACCGCCTCGAACGCCACGCTGGCTGGATCGGCACCCTCGGCGCCGCGCACGACTTCCGCGCCGGCCCGCTGCCCCCAGGTGGCCAGCTGATCGACAGCCGCAGCCCGGAAGGTGTCGGCGGCACCGAGTAGCACCCGCCGGCCGTTGGCGACCAATACCCGGGCCAGCTTTCCAGTCGTGGTCGTCTTGCCGGTCCCGTTTACCCCGGCGATCAGCACCACCCCGGGTACCTTCGTGCCGTTGTCGCTGTGCGGCAGCGCCCGCACCGACCGGTCCAGTTCCGGACGCAACGCCTCGATGAGCACATCACGCAGCGCCGCGCGGGCCTGCTCGGTGGTACGAACGCCGCGGGCGGCGAGTTCCTCGCGCAGCCGCTCCACGATCTCTGTGGTGGTCGCTGCGCCGAGATCGGCAAGCAGCAGCGTGTCCTCCACGTCGGTCCACGAGTCTTCGTCCAGGTCGCCCGCGCCGAGCAGCCCCAGCAGGCTCTGCCCGAACGCTGAGCGGGACCGGGCCAGCCGGCCGCGCAACCGGACCAACCGACCGGCAGGCGCGTCAATCGGTTCTGCTAGCTCGGCTGATGGTGCTTCGGGGACTGATGGTACTTCGGGAACTGATGGTGCTTCGGGAACCGGTGGCGCTGTGACAGACGGTTCGGGTGGCGCTTCGGGAACCGGTGGCGCTTCGAGAACCGGTGGCGCTGTGACAGCCG
>DASQVU010000345.1:0-5051 GCA_035640615.1 Pseudonocardiaceae bacterium | reverse complement strand
ATCGCCGCCGAGACGGTGGTGCTCGGTGATCCGAGCTGGGCAGGACCGTTGGCCGGGGTCCAGTTGGGCCTCCCCGTGTATCACATCCTCGAAGAGGAGGCGCGCGCTGCGGTGCCCTCCGAAGTGTGGGAGGAGCAGGTCGGATTGATGGTCGACGTCCTAGACGTGGACGAGATCGCCGAGGCCGTACGCGAGTTCCGCGAGCAAGCGCCGCATTAACCAGGCACCCTGCTGCACCACCCCCTTAACTTCTCACCCCGACATGGAGACATATCGGGGTGAGAAGGCCCTGGTAAACCCCGATATGTCTCCATATCGGGGTTGGTGGCGCGCTAGGTTGGTGCGTCAGGGAGGGGATGGCGCAACGTGGGTTGGTTTGCGGTCCAGTTTTGCTGGAGCAGGGCGGAGAAACGGTCGGCGAGCAGTGTGGCGGCCTGGATGCCGAAAACCACATCAGCAGCGAGTTCGGGCTCGGCCGCGAGCAGTGGGGCGATCACACCGTGCCGGACGAGTTGCTCGTGCACCGCGTCGGCCTCGACGTGTTCGGCATAGAACTCGATCGCCGCGGGCCCACAACCCAACCGCCGTATCGCACGGACCAGCCGATCGGAGCCAGGAGAAGACGTCAGCTCCACAGTGGCGAACTGCCCGACGAGCGCACCTCGCAGCTCGCGGTGCAGGCCGCACAGCGACATGAAGTTGACTTCGGCCAGCGTGGCGGCCGGGGCGGCGTCGAGGTAGGCCCCGTACTGCGGGCACAACCCCAACTCGGTCATCATGTCGGCGAACAGCCGAGCGTGCATCCGTCGCGGGTTGCCCGCGCCGTACTCGTCGTGCTCCACAGTCACCAACGCCGCCTTGGCCGGCCCCACCAGCCGGGGAATCACCCACGCCTGCGGATCAGCCTCTTTCAGGTGGTACAGCGATCGGTGCGCGACGTACTCGCGCAGTTGCCACAGCTGCCCGCACCGGCGCAGGTAATGCGAAACTCCGGCGGCATCCGGGGCCTCCACCAGCAATGCGTCTATCTCGGCGGTGACATCGGCTCCGCCCGGCACGTCGGCTCGCAGCGCGGCCAGGAAGGCCCGTTCCAGGTGCCGGCGCAATCCCAGTAACGGCGGGTCCCATTCCAGCTCCGCGGGAACGCCGGTGAACCCGCGGTAGTGCAGTTCGTAGCAGCAGTACAGCGCTAGCTGCAGATCTTCTCCGTACGGGTCAGCTTGCGCGGCGGCCGCCGCGCTGAGCTGTCCGCCGGGTAACCCGCGCAGCGTGTCTAGTGCAGCGACGGACAGCGGGCCCCGGGGCGCCGGAAGCTCGGGCGTCGCGATAGCCGGTGCTGTGCTCAACACTAGTTACTTATCTGGCTGGGCATCGCCGCCGCAGGACCGGCCAGCCTGCGCCTGCCGGCGGTGGCTGGTGTCGCAGAACGGGTAGCGGCGGCTCCAGCGGCAGGTGCACACCGCGGTAACCGCCCGGTCAGACCTCACCCGGCGGCCGTCGGAAAGCACCACCTCGATCGGCCCGTGCACCAGCACGGGTCCGTCATCGGTGATAGTGACTTGGCGGCGGATCGGCTCAGTGGACATGCCGGCCTCCGGCAGGCGCGTGCGCTGCGATGACGACAAGTTCCTCGTCGCGTTGCCCGGGCTCGATGAGTCCGCGGGCCTCAAGCATGGCGGCCCGCAGGCGCATGACGGGACCAAATGGGATGGTGCAACGGGCCAGCACCTCAGCGCGCAGGCCGGCCTCGGTGAGGCGGCGGACGGTGACATTGTCGTCGCACACTGTGGAGTGCACGACAAGCATCAGCCCCTGCGGTGTGAGCAGCCTGGGCGCTCCGGTACACAGCCGGTCGAGCACCGCACGGCCGTCGAGGCCACCATCCCAGCACCGGCTGATCCGGTGCTGGCTCACCACGTTGGTGGCGGCGGGAACGTACGGCGGGTTAGCCAGGATGAGGTCAAAGCGCTGCCCTGCTACGGGTCCGAAGAGATCGCCGCGATACAGCCGGCACTGAACCCGGTGGATCCGGCAGTTGACCCAGGTGGCCGCAATCGAACGCAGCGAGAGGTCGACCGCGGCGACCGAGGCGGCACCGGCTCTGGCGGCGGCCAGCGCAAGGGCGCCGGTACCGGTGCCGATGTCCAGGACACGGCGGCCTGCCGCGTAACGCCCTGCGGTCATGACATCAATCAACAGGGAGGTATCACTGTCGGCTCGATACACCCCAGGGGGCCGCAGCAGTAGCACAGTCTGCGGGGTACCCGAGACCGGACGGGCAAAAACTAAGGAGTAGTTCCCGGCTACGACCTCGACCTGCTTCGCGTGGCGGCCACGGCGCCGCCATGATGCTGCGCTGCGCCAGCTATGCCCGGCTGAACAGGAGCTCGCCACCCATGATCGCCAGTTGCCCGGGGAACTGCATCGTGCCACCCGGCCTGCTGTACCGCTTGGCCCGTTCTGCGGACGAGGTGCTGCGTAACGCCGCTCTGCACGCGTTGGCCCTGGACGGGCGCTTTCGGCTGGCCCGCGCTGAGTCGGCGGCGATGCTGCGCCGGATGCCCGCGCCAGTCACGTTCGCCCGGATCGGTGGCCAACCGCAGCGGACGATCTACGATCAGCAGGCCAACGAGTCGCAGACACCTGGAACGGTCATCCGGATAGAAGGACAGCCGCCATGCCCGGATCAGGCAGCCAATCAGGCCTATGACGGCCTCGGTGCCACCTACTCGTTTTACTGGGCAGTGTTCGAGCGTGACTCCATCGACGCGGCTGGCATGCCGTTACTCGGCATGGTGCATTACGGTCGGCGCTATCCCAATGCGTTCTGGGATGGCGCCGGCCACATGTTCTTCGGTGACGGCGATGGGCAAATACTTACCCAGACCACAGCCGGGATCGATGTGATCGGGCATGAGCTCACCCACGGCGCGACCCAGCACCAGGCAAACCTGACCTACTCAGGCCAGTCCGGCGCGCTCAACGAGTCGTTATCGGACGTATTTGGTATCCAGGTCAAGCAGTACGCCCTCGGCCAGGATGTGCACAGCTCCGACTGGCTCATCGGGGTGGACATCGTCGGTCCTGCGTTGCGTCCGGCGTTGCGATCGATGAAGCAGCCCGGCACCGCGAACGCCTACGATGACCAGCCCGCGGATATGAACGGCTACGTAGCCGGCGGCGACGTGCACACCAATTCAGGGATTCCCAATCGCGCTTTCTATGTTGTGGCCACCACCCTCGGCGGTCACGCCTGGGATGCGGCAGGGCCGATCTGGTATGCCGCGCTGGGAGATCCGCAGCTTCGGCCCAACGCGACATTCCGTGACTTCGCGCAGATCACCTTGCGGCAGGCCCGGCAAGCTTACGGTGCGAGCAGTGATCAAGCCCACGCGGTACAACTGGGTTGGGAAGCCGTCAAGGTCGCTTTGTGACCGGCTGCGAGCGCCGTTCGTAGGGCCGCTTTGCAGAGCCCACCCGTACACCGACACTGAAGCGCATGCGCGTTGACGTGACCCGCCGCGGTGGCTTCGCGGGGGTCGCCTTGCACGTCACGATTGACACTGGTCAGCTCGCCGCCACCGACGCCGGTCGCGTCGAGGCGGCCCTGCGCGAGCTGCCCTGGGATCGACCTACCACCGGACCGGGTCAGCCGGATCGCTTCCGCTACGAAATGGTCACTGGCGAAGGCCACCACGCACGGCGGGTGGTGCTGGAAGAGCACGAGATGCCGGATGCTCTGCGTCCGCTGCTGGCGGTGCTCACCGATCAGGGGCAGATCCGTCCAGCTTCCGGCTAAGTGAAAAACCCATCCTTGTGGTTAAAGATCGTGCGCTCGGGCGCATCAGCACTTTCCGTTACGGGCGCAACGCGGTAGCGTCTGATGTGGACCGCGTACGGTGGGTGACGTCCCTGCCCGCCTCGAGGTCCCGATTGGGCGGTTGGTGCGCTGGTGCCAGCCGGTCGCCGGGGCTAGCGCGATCTGTATGACAGGGGGGTTATAGGGGGCATGGGGGGCCAGCATGATTCAGCTTGAAAACGTCACCAAAGTCTATCGGATGGGCAAAGTCGAAGTTCGGGCACTCGAAAGTGTTGACCTGACGATCGACGATGGTGAAATGGTCGCCATTATGGGCCCTTCCGGATCAGGCAAGACCACGCTGATGAACATCCTGGGTTGTCTGGATGTCCCAACCAGCGGGCGCTACCTGCTGGACGGCACTGACGTCGGCCGGTTATCTGACAACCGGTTGGCTAAAATCCGCAGCCGTAAAATAGGCTTTGTATTCCAGTCATTCAACCTGGTGCCCCGCACGAGCGCGGTCCGTAACGTTGAACTTCCTTTAGTCTATGCGGGAGTGCGCGCCCGGCGTACTTCGGCCCGGGTAGCGCTGGAACAAGTCGGGTTGGGTGATCGCCAGAAGCATCTACCCAACGAGCTATCCGGTGGCCAGCAGCAGCGAGTGGCGATTGCCAGGGCGTTGATCAACGATCCCGCGTTGCTGCTTGCCGATGAGCCCACCGGCAACCTCGACAGCGCGGCCAGTGCCGAAATACTGAAACTGCTCAGTGCGCTCAATGACGCCGGCCGCACCGTCGTGATCATCACTCACGAGGAAGAGGTCGCCCGATTCGCCCGGCGGGTCGTGCGGATGCGTGACGGGCGCATCGTCAGTGATCAGGTGCAGCGCAGCCGGACGGAGGTCAGCGCGTGAACCTCAAGGAGGCGCTGCGCATCGCGCTACGTGGCTTGCGCGCCAATCGGCTTCGCTCAGCCTTGACCATGCTCGGCATCATCATCGGTGTCGCATCGGTGATCTTGCTCGTAGCTCTCGGCAACGGCGTGCAAAGCTCGGTCAATGAGAAAATCCAACCACTGGCCAACTTGATCACTGTGGTGCCGTCGGTCGGTAACGTCCCTGGGGGGGCCCCGCCGAAAGATCTGATCGACTCGGACGTCGCGGCGCTGCAAGACAAATCACTATCCCGCGATATCGCCGCGGTGATTCCGGCCACCAGCGGTAAAGCGTTGGTGGAGGGTGACAACTTCC
>DASQVU010000344.1:0-2182 GCA_035640615.1 Pseudonocardiaceae bacterium | reverse complement strand
CGAACCGATAGCACCCACCGTCGGCGTCTTGTCGCCTGCAGGAAGGCATGGGCGAAGTCACCGGCGTGGCGTACCTGTGGCCCGGCGATGTCGGGTGCGCGGCCGGCTGGTTGACCAACGGCCAGGTCGGCAAGCTGATCGGCGACCTCGCTGGCGTCGATGGGTTGGACGCGGAAATCAGGGACTGGCATCACCGGTGTCTTGGCCGCTTTCGCCAACAACGCGCGGAGCAGATCGTGAAATTGAGTGGCGCGCAGGATCGTGTAGGACAGACCGGAGTGCACGATTAACCGTTCAGCCGCCAGCTTGTCCTGGTAATAGCCCAGCGGCACCCGATCCACGCCGACGATGGAGATGTAGACCAGATGTGGCGCGCCGGCGTGCTGAGCTGCCTTCACCAATGAGTCAGTGAGCTGGGTTTCTGATCCTCGACCGTACGCGGTGGCACAGTGCACGATCACGTCCGTGTCCGCCACCGCCTCGGCCACTCCACGATTGCGGCGCAGATCCGCAGTCGCCCAGGTGTAGCGACCGTTGCCGCTGCCGGCCTGGGCCTTGCGGCTCATGATCCGTACTTCGGTTGCCTTATCACCTAACCGCGTGACCACTAGCCGGCCGAGCAGGCCGGTACCGCCGGTCACCAGAATCCGATTCCGCACCTCGTGCTCCTTCCTGCGTGTGGGCGCCCGTCAAAAAGGGGCCAGACCGGTCAGCAGTGGGCTGTTGTGAAGTTACAGCAAACACGACTGACCCTTACCGCAAAACCACCAAGCCGGCAGACCACTGCTTGCTAAAAAAGATAGGGACTGGTTATCTCGGTTCGCGCCTACGTCCTTGGGATGACCCACACTTCGGGCCGGTTCTCGGGGCAACGCCGAGCGTGAATACGCCGACCCTAGGCGAAAAAAATCGCTTACTGGCTCAGGGAACTGCGCTGAGCACGACCAACTAAGAAAACAGGCACACTAGGCTGACCCAGCGTCCCGGGGTATGCCGCAGCGCCCGGGTGATTTGCCGTCCCGTGCATAGCGTGGAGTGCCCGCGCCGACAACGAAGATCATAAATCACCTCACCGACGTTGCGGTTGACGAAGTCAAATCGAGCCTGGGCCTGTGCCCGGTCCTCGGGAGAAGCTAACGCCAAGTCCCGCTCGACCCGGCGCAGCTGCAGAGCCCAACCGCTGGGCGTGATCTGGTCACCCTCGGCCGAGGTGATAGTCAGACTGCCGATCCACGACACGTAGACCACGTCGGCAACAACATCGCCGCAGCCTGGGCAGGTCAACTGTTTGCATACTCGTCGCAAGCACGACTCCTCACAGGCCTGCCGGGATGTGGTCGACGCGCTACATCGGGTCGGCTCACCAGGCAATACTGCCTGTTGCCGGATGATCGCGGTACCGCTTTAGCCCGCAGCGAAGCTTCCTTGCCCGGTGAAGATCTGGTGATCGAACACCCCGAGGCGAAGCTGGATGGCCCCAAAGTCGTACCCGGCGAATACCGGAGAATGCTCGGGCCGGTCCGTGCCCACGGCGAGCAGCTACTGCGCCAGGCGCAAGCAACCGCCGAGAATCTGATCACCCAGCCTACAGCCACGGTGCACACCATCCCCCACAACGCCTGGACCTGGGCCGACACGCTGGAGCAGCAGTCCCGCGACCAGGTCGCACTCCCACAGCACGCGGAGCTGCGTCAGCACCCCGAGATCGTCACGGCCCTCCATGCGGACAAGACGACTCTAGGCACCAGCATGGAGCACCGGTGCGCCGTCGAAAGCGACTACCACCATCTGACGCGCCCTCTGTTCGCCCAGCTGCGCGAGCTGGATGGACCGGAGCCACCGTCCGCGACCCCAGCAAACGCCCGAGACATTCCCGCCCGAAGTTCACTGCACAAACACCGCTGGCGGTGCGGGGCAATCACGGTCGGTCCGGGCTGCGGCTGCCTGTCTGGCTCAGCGGGCAGTGGCGCCGCGTGCGTGCCGCGTGTGCTCGGCGGTGGCCTGGAGGGTCATGGATTTGTGGGGTGGTGTGCTGTGGTACCTGGGGTGAGATCGGTCGTTGGGGATGCGCCGGGCAGGCGGGTTGCTAGATCGGTCATTAGTGCCTCGGTGTCGATCGGGCGGCCCCGATAGCCGATGTGGGCGTCGGGTCGTATGACGTAGGCGCTGGCGGGTGTGATGT
>DASQVU010000343.1:0-6765 GCA_035640615.1 Pseudonocardiaceae bacterium | reverse complement strand
ACCGCGGTCCCGTCCCGCGAGTACCGGCTGGCGCGTGCCGTGCAAGGGCTGCTCGCCGAGCCCGATGCGCCCGATTACGTGCTGCTGGACTGCCCGCCGTCGCTGGGGTTGCTTACGCTGAACGCGCTGGTGGCGGCCCGGGAGGTGCTGATCCCGATCCAGTGCGAGTACTACGCGTTGGAGGGGCTCGGGCAGCTCCTGCGAAACATCGAGCTGGTGCAGGCCCATCTCAATCCGGCCTTGTCGGTATCCACGATCTTGCTGACCATGTACGACGGGCGAACCAAGCTGGCCGACCAGGTCACCGCTGAGGTCCGCAACCACTTCGGTGACCAGGTGCTGCGAACCGTGATCCCGCGCAGCGTCAAGGTGTCCGAGGCGCCGGGCTTCGGGCAGACCGTGCTCGTTTACGATCCCGGTTCCCGCGGGGCGTTGAGCTACGTGGACGCCGCCCGAGAGATCGCCCTCGACCGTCGCTACGTCAACCGGGACACACGCTGATGGCCCCCGGTAGCGCGCTATCGCCAAGTACGGGAACCCAGCGCAAGGGTGGGCTCGGGCGCGGCCTGGCCGCGTTGATCCCGACTGCCCCGGTGGATACCGGGATAAGTGATTCCCCGCGTGGCTTAGATACTCGGGAGGTGCCGGCCGAAGGGATCGTCGGTGCGGTCTACCAAGAGGTCCCCACGTCGTCGATCGTTCCCAATCCCCGCCAGCCCCGGCAATCGTTCGACGAGGAAGCGCTGGCCGAGCTCGCGCACTCGATCCAGGAGTTCGGGTTGCTCCAGCCGATCGTGGTGCGGCCGCTGGGCACTGGCCTGTTCGAACTGGTCATGGGCGAGCGGCGGTGGCGGGCCGCGCAGCAGGCGAACCTGGAGCGTATTCCGGTCATCGTGCGCAGCACCGCCGATGACGCGATGCTGCGCGATGCGTTACTGGAGAATATCCACCGCGTCCAGCTCAACCCGCTCGAGGAAGCTGCCGCCTACCAGCAGCTTCTGGATGACTTCGGGGTGACACACGAGCAGCTGGCGGCGCGCCTCGGGCGTAGCCGCCCGGTCATCACCAACACCATCAGGCTGCTCAAATTGCCGGTTGCGGTGCAGCGCCGGGTGGCCGTCGGAGTGCTGTCCGCCGGACATGCCCGTGCACTGCTCAGCCTGGAGGAACCGACCGCCCAGGAGGAGCTGGCGGCGCGCATCGTTGCGGAGGGTCTGTCGGTGCGGGCCACCGAGGAAGCTGTCACGCTCAGCCGTACCGAGCCGGTGAAGGCGCCGGCCAAGACCGCGGCGTCACGCCCGGCGCGCGCGCCCGGCATGCAACATCTCGCCGAGCAGCTGTCCGACACCTTCGACACCCGAGTGAAGGTGGAGCTGGGCCGCCGCAAGGGTCGAATCATCGTCGAATTCGGTTCAGTAGACGACCTCGACCGCATCGTCGGCCTCATGACCACCACCCAACATGGAGACATATCGGGGTCAACAGAAGGTCAATAACCCCGGTATGTCTCCATGTCGGGATTGATGGGAGTTAGGGGGTGCCGCGGGCGACAGCGCGTTCGATGAGAGCGGCGTAGACGGCACCGAGGTGGGTGCCATCGGATTCGATCGCCATCGGGAGCAGGGACGTCTCGGTGAGCCCCGGGGCGACGTTGACCTCGAGGAAGTGGGCCACCCCGTCTGGGGTGACCACGGCGTCGGTCCGGGACACATCGCGCAGCCCGAGAATCCGGTGCGCGTTCACCGCGAGGTCGGCGACCGCGGCCGTCGCTGCGGCGTCGAGCCGGGCCGGTGCGTGGAAGGTGGCCATGCCAGCGGTATAGCGGGCGGCGTAGTCGTAGAAGCCGGATGTGGCCTCGATCTCCACGGCCGGGAACGCTCGCGGCTGGCCATCCAGATCCTCCAGCACTGTGACCGCGACCTCGACGCCTTCGACGAAACGTTCGGCGAGCACAGTGTCCCCGTAGGCAAGGCATCCCACGATGGCGCCGGGTAGCTCGGAGACCTCGCGCACCACGTGCACACCCAGTGCCGAGCCGCCCTGCGGCGGCTTGAAGATCAGCGGCAGACCGAGCCGGTCTACCAGCGCGTCCAGCACATCCTGCGGCCCGAGATCGCGGAATGTGGCATGGGGCAGCGCGATCCAATCTGGAGTGCTCACCCCGGCGCGGGCTAGTTCGTCCTTGGCGGTGGGCTTGTCCCAGGCACGGCGGCACGCGCGCGGGTCGGCACCCACGTAGGGCACCCGCAACATCTCCAGGACTGACTGCACGGCGCCGTTCTCACCGGCTCCGCCGTGCAGCGCCACCACAACGGCGTCCGGGCGGTTACGGATCAGCCGGCCGATCAGGGTGGCGTCGGCATCCCATTCCTCTACGTGCAACCCGGCATCCCGCAACGCGCTGGAGAGCCTGCGCCCCGAGCGCAGCGACACATCCCGCTCATGCGACAGCCCGCCAGCCAGCACCGCCACGCTGCGATCGCTCACCAGCCCCTCCTTTCACCCCCACCTCCGACATGGAGACATATCGGGGTCAAGGGGCCGCTGTTGACCCCGATATGTCTCCATGTCGGGGTCAGGCGGGTTAGGCGGTGTCGGGGGACGGGGATTGCGGCCCGAACACCGTGCGTGGGCGCACGCTACCGAAGGTGCGTTGCAGCTCGAGTTCGCCCTCCAGCACGGCGGCGAGCCGGCGCACACCCTCGACGATGCGTTCCGCCGTCGGGTAGCAGAAGGACAGCCGCATCTGCCGGCTACCCAGCCCGTCGGCGTAGAACGCCGTGCCTGGTACGTAGGCGACCCGCTGGGTCACCGCGCGGGGCAGCATCGCCTTGGTGTCCAGCCCTTCGGGCACGGTGAGCCAGACGTAGAAACCGCCGGCCGGGCGGGTCCAGGTACATCCCGGAGGAAGGTAGTGGTCCAGCGCGGCCAGCATGGCATCGCGGCGTTCCCGGTAGACCTCCTGATAGATCTTGACCTGGCCCTTCCAGTCATGTTCGGTCAGGTAGCGCGACACCACGAACTGGGTGAAGGCCGGCGGGCACAGCGTGGCCGACTCCGCAGCCAGCACCAGTTTCTCCCGCACTGCGTGCGGGGCCAGTGCCCAGCCGACCCGGAGTCCAGGCGCGAAGGTCTTGGAGAACGAGCCCAGGTACACCACGTTGTCCGGATCCGCCGCCCGTAGCGCCGGGTAGATCTGACCGTCGAAACCGAGCAGGCCGTAGGCGTTGTCCTCGACGACCAGCACTCGGTACTCGGCACACAGCCGCAACACCTCGGCACGGCGGCTCAGCGCCAGCGTGGTGCCCGCGGGATTGTGGAAATTAGGGATGGTGTAGAGGAACTTCGGCGTCCGGCCCTGGGCACGCAACGTGCGCAGGGCGGATTCCAGCTCCGCAGGCACCAGGCCGTCGTCATCCATCGCCACCTGGACGACCTGCGCCTGGTAGGAGGCGAAGGTGGTCAGCGCCCCGACGTAGGAGGGTGCTTCGGCGAGCACGACGTCCCCCGGATCGCAGAAGATCCGGGTCACCATGTCCAGGGCCATTTGCGAACCAACGGTCACCGTGACGTCGTCAGCGTGGGCCCGGATGCCCTCCAGCGCCATCACCTCGCAGATCTGCCCGCGAAGTTCCGCGGTGCCCTGCGCCGAGCCGTACTGCAGCGCTGCCATCCCGTCGCGTGTCACCATCTGAGCGAGCTCGCCGGCCAGCGAGTCCAGCGGCAATGCAGGCAGGTAAGGCATGCCGCCGGCCAGGGAGACGACCTCAGGGCGGCTGGCCACCGCGAATAGCGCACGGATCTCGGACGCGGTCAACCCCGCGGTGCGCTGCGCGTATCGGCGCAGGTGTGGATCGAGATCACGCTGCGTGGGCGGTCGGTGGCTGGGCAAGTTATCGCTGCCTGTGGTGTTCATCCGGCGCCTTCGGTACGGTTGCGGTCCCCTGGCAGTGTAAAAGCCGCAACAGAGAGTTCCCCGGCGCCTTCACTCACTGACGGTCAGAGGCATATGCTTCGCCAGGCGTGTTTCGCGCGCACAAATTCAGGGAGGCCTGTTGTCACGTCGAGTGGTCGGCGTCACCCTGGACAACCTCGATCTGCTGCCCAAGAAGTGCCGGCGGTGCGTGTTCTGGGAGCTCGCGCCGCATATCCGCGAGCAGGCTGAAGAGTTCGGGCAGACGGATCTGGAGAAAGAGTCCTGGGTGTCCAGCGTGCTGCTGGAATGGGGCTCGTGCGGGCGAATCGTGATGTCTGGGGATGTCCCCGCCGGTTACGTGCTCTACGCTCCCCCGGCCGCGGTTCCCCGGGCCTCGGCGTTTCCCACCTCGCCGGTCAGCCCGGATGCCGTGCTGCTGACCGCATTGAAGGTGCTGCCGGAATTCGGTGGCGGTGGTCTGGGCCGGATGCTGGTGCAGGCGGTCGCTAAGGATCTCACCCGGCGCGGGGTGCGGGCTATCGAGGCCTTCGGTGACGCTCAGCCCACTGAGGAGTCCACCTGCGTGGTTCCTGCCGCTTTCTTGCAACAGGTCGGGTTCAAGACGGTGCATGCCCACCCGCGCTGGCCGCGACTGCGCCTCGAACTGCGCACTGCTCTGACCTGGAAGGAAGACGTCGAAGCCGCCCTGGAACGGCTCCTCGGCTCGGTCACTATCCACACCGTCGAACCCAGCCTGCGCCCCGCCTGACCGCTCGGCGAAGAAACAGCGCTGCCGCCATCACGTCAAATCCCGTCGCAGAAGTTAGCAATGCTAACTAAGCTGGCGGCCGGGATGAGGTGAGTGACATGTGTGGCATTACTGGCTGGGTGGATTACTCCGGGGACCTGCGTGAGCAGCAGCCGGTGCTGGCCGACATGGTGGCCACGATGGCGTGCCGCGGTCCTGACGCGGAGGGCGTGTGGATTGCTCCCCGCGTGGCACTAGGCCACCGGCGGCTCTCGGTGATCGATATCGAGGGTGGACGACAGCCGATGAGTGTGGACGCCGGCGGGCGTCCGGTCGCGGTGCTGACCTACAGCGGCGAGGTCTACAACTACCGGGAGCTGCGCACTGAGCTGGCCGGACACGGGCATCGGTTCCGGACAGCGAGCGACACGGAGGTGGTGCTACACGCCTACCTGCAGTGGGGTGAAGATTTCGTCCACCGGCTCAACGGGATGTATGCCTTCGCGCTGTGGGACATCAACCAGGAGCAGCTGCTGCTGGTGCGGGATCGGATGGGCATCAAACCGCTGTACTACGCCCCAACACAACACGGGCTGCTGTTCGGCTCCGAACCCAAAGCCATCTTCGCCAACCCGCAGATCGAACCAGTCGTCGACGTCGACGGCATGCGCGAGCTGCTGGCCTTCGTCAAGAATCCCGGGCAGGCGGTGTACCGGGAGCTGCGCGAGCTACGGCCGGGTAGCCTGCTGCGGATCAATCGCGAGGGCACCACTGTGCGCCGGTACTGGGCGCTGGAAGCACAGGAGCACACGGATGACCTGAATACCACCGTGGCGACCGTGCGGGAGCTGCTGGAGGACATCGTGGCGCGGCAGCTTATCTCCGATGTCCCGATCTGTACGTTGCTTTCGGGTGGCTTGGACTCCTCCGCGATCACCGCGCTGGCAGCACGCCGGCTCGCTGGGGCCGGGCGCGGCCCGGTGCGCTCGTTCGCGGTGGATTTCACCGGCTATGCCGACCACTTCACCGCCGATTCGATGCGGGATGCCCCCGACGCGCCGTACGTCCACGAGCTGGCCCGTCACGTCGGCGCCGAACACACCGACATCGTGCTGTCGACCAAGGAGCTGATGGACCCGGCACACCGGGCCGCCGTCGTGCGCGCCAGCGACCTGCCGTTCGGCCGGGATATGTTCACCTCCCTGTATCTCCTGTTCGCCGCCATCCGGGCGCATTCGACCGTGGCGCTGTCCGGGGAGTCCGCCGACGAGGTCTTCGGCGGTTACCCGTGGTTCCATGATGAGGCCGCGCACGCGGAGACCTTCCCATGGCTGGCCGCGCTCGGTCGAAGCCGGCACAGCGGGAACCAGGGACCGCAGACGCTGTTCACTGATGAGCTGATGTCCGTGTTGGACATTCGCGGTTACGGGGCGGACAGCTACCGCAGTGCGCTGGCGGAGGTACCGCACACCGACACCATCGACCCGGTAGAACGGCGCATGCGGGAGGTCTGCTATTTCCACCTGACCCGGTTCGTGCAGTTCCTGCTGGACCGCAAGGACCGGATGAGCATGGCCAGCGGGCTGGAGGTGCGGGTGCCATTCTGCGATCACCGGCTGGTGCAGTACGTGTTCAATACCCCTTGGTCGGTCAAGACCTTCGACGGTCGCGAGAAAAGCCTGCTGCGCGCCGCCGTCAGGGATCTCCTGCCGGCCTCGATCCTGCAGCGGAAGAAGAGCCCGTACCCCTCCACTCAGGACCCGTCCTACGAGCAGGCACTGCGCGACCAGCTCGACAAACTCGTCGCCGACGGCACCTCACCGGTCCTCGAGCTGCTCGACGCCAAGCGGGTGCAGTCCCTGCTGGAGCGCCCAATCGGCGCGGTGAGCTTCGACGGGCAACGGAACAGCGCCGAACTCGTCCTTGCCCTGCACGACTGGATCACCCAGACCGGCGCACGTCTCGACCTGTCGAGCTGAGCCACCTGCTACAGAGCGGGTTGTGCTACCTCGCTGCGGAGCAGGTCGGCGAAGGTGAAGGTGCCGGTGGGTTGATCGTTCTCGCCGAGCAGGTACAGACGCTTGACGGCGACGAGCACGCC
>DASQVU010000342.1:0-5472 GCA_035640615.1 Pseudonocardiaceae bacterium | reverse complement strand
GGTCGCCCTGCTGCTGTTCGTGGTGTTCCCGTGGGTTGAGCCCCGGCTGCCGTTCAACGCCGTGACCACGGGGTCGTGATCACGAGATTTGTCTAGCGCCTAGGCTGAGCCCTGTGCGCATCCTCGTGATCGATAACTACGACAGTTTCGTCTACAACCTGGTGCAGTACCTGGCACAGCTGGGCGCCGGGTGCGTGGTGCGGCGCAATGATGCGGTGCAGCCGGGCGACCTGACCACCGCGGACGGGGTGCTGATCAGTCCTGGCCCGGGAACACCGGAACGCGCCGGCGCGAGCATGCAGATCGTCCGGGAGTGCGCCGAGCAGCGCCGACCGTTGCTGGGGGTGTGTCTGGGCCACCAGGCGATCGGGGCGGTGTGGGGCGCCACTGTGGCGCGGGCTCCGGAGTTGTTGCACGGCAAGGTCTCGGAGGTGCACCACAACGGCGCCGCGGTGCTCGCCGGGTTGCCACAGCCGTTCATCGCCACCCGCTATCACTCGCTGACCGTGCTGCCCGAGACCATCCCCGACGAGCTGGAGGTCACCGGCCGTACCGCTTCCGGGATCGTGATGGCGCTGCGGCACCGCGAGCTGCCCGTGCATGGGGTGCAGTTCCATCCGGAGTCGGTACTCACCGACGGCGGGCACCGGCTGCTGGCCAACTGGCTGCGCATCGCCGGTGCCGAGGTGGACGAGTCCCGGGTACTCGAACTCGAGACCGGGATGCGCGAGCTTGCCTCCGCTGCCGTGGTTCGCTAGCACGCACCGATGAGACGGCCGGCGGGATTAGCCGCCGCCGAACCCGGGGGTTTCGAAGATCGAGCCGCTGGTCGTAGTGGTCGTGGTCGTCGTGTTGTCTCGACCGACGGTGACCGTGATGGTCTTGTCACGAGCGAAGCCGGTGCCCGGGGGCACGTCCTGCGCGAGGATCAATCCCACCTGGTTCGGATCGTTCACCTGCGTGAAGACCTCATGGAGGGTGCCGGTCCAACCCGTCCGTTGCAGCGCGGTCAGCGCCTGGTCGGGGGTCAGCCCGCGCAGGTTGGGCATCTGGAACTGGTTGCCCCGCGAGACCGTGAGCGTCACCGTGCTCCCGGCCTTGACGGTGGTGCCACCAGGTGGGTTCTGCTTGAGGACCTGACCACGCTGGACCGCGGAGTCGACCTCCTGGATCTGCGCAGTCAGGTGGGCTACCGCGATGTTTCGCTGAGCCTGGTCGATGTTGGTGCCCACGACGTCGGGCACGCCGAAGGTCTCCGGGGCCACTCCGACGGTGATCGTGACCGACTTACCCTTGGCCAGTTTCCGGCCGGCGGGCGGATCCTGGACCTGCACCCGCCCGACGTCCTTGTCGTCCTGGACGACTTGCTGGCGCTGATCCGGCGAGAGCACCAGCCCGACCTGTTGCAGTGAGGACTGGGCCTGCACGCGATCCAACCCGAGCAGGTTGGGCACCTCCACCTCGGCCGGGCCCGCGCCGATATCCAGCCGGATCGTGGTGCCCTTCACCGCCTGGCCGGTCGGGCTCATCGCCACCACCCGATCGAGATCCTGCGGGGTTGACTCGACGGGGCGGTGCTCGGTCTGAAAACCCGCGGCGGTGAGCGACTGGTCGGCCTGCAGCACCGGCTCGCCGACCACATTGGGCAGCGGCACCGGCTTCGGCCCACCGCCGAACACGTCGGTGAACAGCAGCAGGATCATTCCGATGATGGCGGTGATCACCACCGTGGTGAGGATGCCGAGGCCTCGCCCGGATCTCCGCTCCTCGATCGGCGCACCAATAGCCTCGGAGCGCCGCCGACCGGCTCGCCCCGGCCGCATCACCACAGTGGGACCCGAGTCGAGCATGAGATCGCGGTCCGCGTCGGTCATGACCACCGGCGCCAGCTGTCGCTGCCCGTTGAGCACGCGGACCAGATCAGACCGCATCTCCGCGGCGGACTGGTAGCGGTTGGCCGGGTTCTTGCTCATCGCCTTGAGCACCACCGCATCCAGTGCGGGGGATATCTCCGGATTGAGGTGCGACGGTGGCAACGGATCTTCCCGGACGTGCTGGTAGGCCACCGCGACCGGGGAGTCACCGGTGAACGGAGGATCACCGGCGATCAGCTCGTAGAGCACGCAACCGGCGGCATACACGTCCGACCGGGCGTCCACCAGTTCGCCACGGGCCTGTTCGGGGGACAGGTACTGGGCGGTGCCGACCACCGCTGCGGTCTGCGTGACGCCCTGCCCGTCGGATAGTGCCCGGGCGATGCCGAAATCCATCACCTTTACCGCACCGGCATTGTTGATCATAATGTTGGCCGGCTTGACGTCCCGGTGAATGATGCCGTTGCGGTGACTGAAGTCCAGGGCGGCGCAGACGTCCGCCATCGTCTCCATCGCCCGCTGCTGGTCCAGCGGCCCTTCGGTCTTGACGATGTCGCGCAGGGTCCGGCCGTCGACGAACTCCATCACG
Organism: Pseudonocardiaceae bacterium; assembly: GCA_035640615.1. GTDB lineage: Bacteria > Actinomycetota > Actinomycetes > Mycobacteriales > Pseudonocardiaceae. The sequence goes on along the minus strand of DASQVU010000342.1, from coordinate 3,009 downwards.
ATGTAGGGCAACGGCCCGTACTCCGACTGTGTCTCGCCGGTGTCGTAGACCGCCACGATCGCCGGGTGGTTCAGCGCGGCGGCGTTCTGGGCTTCGCGACGGAAGCGATGCTGGAACTGCGGGTCGCGGGCAAGGTCGGCGCGCAGCACTTTAACGGCGACGTCGCGGCCTAGCCGGACATCGCGCCCGCGGTGCACTTCGGACATGCCGCCATAGCCGAGCGTCTCGCCTAGCTCGTAGCGATCCGACAGTAGCCGGGGAATGGTCATTGCTGCGCCGTCCCGCTCCTCGTTCGCGACCTGCCCCCTGTCAGTAACTGCGGCCGTATCGATGGCCGTGTCCGGGCCGGTGGCCGGACCGGGGCCCATCATGCCCTCCGTCTGACTGTCACCTGAAAGGTGTCGGCTGCTCACTTTCCCCTCCGGCACGTCAGCTCGAGGGTCGATCCGCGGGCCACGAAGCCAGTCAGCGGGTTCACTCCGATGATCCGGCATTGAGAGCGCAGGTCCGGATCGATCTGATCGCCGTTGTCGTCGACCACTCGCGGTATCAGGCCACGGACCTTCGCGGCCACGACGGCGTCGCTGCCCAGGTGGCCCCAGTAATCGGTCGGAATGATGAGCACCTCCGGGGGCGCGTCGTCGGAGTTATTCGACTCCGGAGCAGGTTGCGCCTTCGTGAATTCCCGCGCATACGCATCTGGCGGTGCGGGGGCGCCGGCCGCCACAGACGGCACCGTTGGTGGTGGCGGTGCCGGCGGGGAAGGCGCCGACGCGGAAGGCAGCGCGTCGCGGACCAGGTAGCCGCCGAGCACCAGTACGAACGCGCCGAGCACCGCGAGCGCGATCCGGGCAACTCCGCGACGGTCAGGGCGAACCGGATGGGGCAGCACGGCAGTCGCGAAGCGGTACCGCGGCGGCGGTTGCTCCTGGCCGTTTCGGGCTGCGGCGGCGGCTGCGGCGAACTCACCGCCCGTGCGGTAGCGCCGGCGTGGGTCCTTGACCAGGGCGGATTCGATCAGGCTCCGCACTGCCGGCGGCACGTCGGCGGGCAGCGGCGGGGGTGAGCGGTGGATATGCATCATCGCGACGCTGACCGCGTTGTCGGCTGTGAACGGGCGGTGCCCGGCCAGGCATTCGTAGCCAACCACCGCCAGTGAGTAGACGTCACCGGCCGGACCGGCCTCGTTCCCCGCGGCCTGCTCAGGGGCGATGTAGTGTGCGGTGCCCAAAACCATGCCGTTGCCGGTCATGGGGGCTGCGTCGACTGCTTTGGCGATGCCGAAATCGGTCAGCTTCACCGCGCCAGCCTGGGTGATCAGGATATTGGCGGGCTTGATATCGCGGTGCACCACACCGCGCTCGTGCGCCGCCTGCAGCGCATGGCCGGCCTGCTCCAGGATGTCCAGCGTGCGCTCGGCGCCCAGGCGGGTCTGGCGCGACAGGATCGCGTCTAGTGGTTCCCCGGCCACCAGCTCCATCACCAGATACGCCACCCCGGGTGCGGGTGTCCCGCAACCCTCCGCGGCTGTCTCGCCGTAGTCGTGCACCGCCGCGATTCCGGGATGACTCAGTGATGCGGTCATCCGGGCCTCAACCTGGAAGCGGTGCCGGAACTCGGCGTCGCCGGACAGCTCCGGCTTGAGCACCTTGACAGCGACCTGCCGGTCCAGCCGGGTGTCGTCAGCCTGCCAGACCTCACCCATCCCGCCGACAGCGATACGCCGGCCCAACCGGTACCGCTGTGCTAAGACCTGCCCGCTACTCAGCGCCATAAACCCACCACAAGGGACATCGCTCGGCACGTCCCCGTTGTTGCTAAACCCAGGCACATCAGCGGGCTCCTTGCAGGGCAGCGCCGATGACAGCGCGACCGATCGGGGCGGCCAGGGAACCGCCGGTGGCCTCGAGGTTGCGGTCGCCGCCGTCCTCGACCACCACGGCGATTGCAACCTGCGGGTTGTTGGCCGGCGCGAAGGCCACGTACCAGCCGTGCGGGGGAGTGTTCTTGGGGTCGGCGCCGTGCTCAGCGGTGCCGGTCTTCGCGGCAATCGTTACCCCGTTGATCTTGCCGTCGTTGCGGTAGCTGTTCTCTGCGGCGACCATCATGTCCTGGATCTCCGAGGCGGTGAACCGCGACATCGCGGTCCCGGCTTGCTCCGGAGGGAAACTCTCCAGCACGGAGAGGTCTGGGGCCAGCAGGTTACGCACCAGGTGCGGCTTCATCCGCACCCCACCGTTGGCGATAGTCGCGGCGATCATCGCGTTCTGCAACGGGGTGAGCGCCACGTCACGCTGCCCGATGCCGGACTGTTCCAAGGAGGCGATATCGGGGATGGCGCCGACGGTGGAGGGCGCCACCGGGATCGGGATGGTCAAGTCCTGCTGGCCGATGCCCAACGCCTGGGCCTGCCTACGCAGGTCGTTCTCGCCGACGATGGTGGCCAGCTGGGCGAACGCGGTGTTGCAGGAGCGGACCAGTGCCTGGGTCAGCGTGGCGGTGGCACCGCCACCACAGGATTGGTCAGCGAAGTTGTGCAGCAACGTGGTGGTGCCCTGCAGCTGTAAGGCGGCCGCGGCGGTCAGCGGAGTGTCCGGGGTGGCGCGGCCGGACTCCAGTGCCGCCGCGGTGACCACCAGCTTGAACGTCGAGCCCGGCGGGTAGGTTACCGCGAGCGCCCGGTTGGTCAGCGGGAAATGACGTTTCGGTGCAGTGTCTTCATTCCAGGCCGCCTCCTGTACCACGCCATCGTGCGAGGACAGCCGGTTGGGGTCGTAGGACGGGGTAGAGACCATCGCCAGGATCTCGCCGGTACTCGGCTTGATCGCCACCACCGCGCCGGTGTAGCCCTTCCGGGTCAGCCCGTCGTAGGCGGCCTTCTGGACGGCCGGGTTGATGGTGAGCTCGACGCTGCCGCCGCTGGGCTCCCGCCCGGTGATCAAATCGGAGATCCGCCGCACGAACAACCGGCCGTCGGAGCCGTTGAGCACCGGATCCATCACGTTCTCG
>DASQVU010000341.1:0-5600 GCA_035640615.1 Pseudonocardiaceae bacterium | reverse complement strand
GCTGGTGACTCCCGGCCGATTCTGGCCCATGAGGGCCGCTACCAGAATGCCCCGCTGCGCGTGGGTGACAGCGAAGGAGCTTGAGATGAGTCAGACAGCGACACAGCGACCGCCGATGGGTGGATTTCACCATTTTGGTGTGACCGTAACCGATGTAGAGGCTAGTGCAGACTGGTACCAGCGGGTACTAGGGCTGGAGCGAATTCCTGCTAAGATTCCGCATTACGGCAATGAAGAAAACGGCTACGCTGTGCTACTCGCCGACTTCGGCTGTGGAATCATCATAGGGCTGCAGCACAATACGAGGAATGATGGCCGGCCGTTTGATGAAGCCCGGACCGGTCTCGACCACGTCAGCATGTCGGTGCCGAGCCGCTCAGATCTGGAATCCTGGGCACAATGGCTTGACGGCTCGGCGGTCTCACATTCGGGGGTAACTGATGTCGATAACCCGATAAAGTATTCGGCGCTGGTGTTCCGCGATCCAGACAATATCCAGTTGGAGTTCGTCTTTATGGCCGGCTAATGAGTGAGCAGCAGCAGCTTGCCGGTGGTGCGCCGGCCCTGCAGGTCCTGATGTGCTCGAGCAGCGTCGGCGAGCGGGTACCGGCCGCCGATGGTGATCCGCAACGATCCGGCCTGGATCGCCTCGAACACCTCCCCGGCGCGCCACAGCAGCTCCTCGCGGCTGGCGACGTAGTCCGCCAGCTTCGGTCTGGTGAGGAACACCGAGCCGGCGGAGTTGAGCCGCTGCGGGTCCACCGGCGGCACCGGCCCGCTGGCCGCGCCGAAGAGCGCGAGCATCCCGCGCCGTCGCAGCGAGGCGAGGCTGGCGTCGAAGGTGGACGCGCCCACCCCGTCATAAACGGCGGCGACGCCGTCCCCACCGGTTAGCCGGCGGACCTCGCTGGCGACATCGTCAATCTCGGTGTAGCGGATCACCTCCGCGGCCCCGGCCTCCCGAGCGAGCTGTTCCTTCGCGGCAGTGGACACCGTGCCGATCACCCGTGCCCCCCGGGCAGTGGCCAGCTGGGTCAGCAGCAGCCCCATGCCGCCCGCCGCGGCGTGCACCAGCACCGTCTCGCCGGGCTGCACGGCATGCACGGATACCGCGAGGTAATGCGCGGTCATGCCCTGCAGCAGGCAGCCGGCAGCAACGTCGATGTCCACTCCCGCGGGCACCGGCACGGCCTGCTCGGCGGGTACCACGGTGAGTTCGGCGTAGCTGCCCGGGGCCGCCACCCACGCCACCCGATCCCCCATCGTGATATCGCTCACCTCGGGTCCCACGGCGATGACCGTGCCGGCGCCTTCAGAGCCGATGATGAACGGCAGCGGCATCGGGTAGGCACCGCTGCGGTGGTAAGTGTCGATGTAGTTGACCCCCGCCGCGGCGAGCTCGACGAGAACCTGGCCGGCGCCGGGTTCCGGATCGGGCAGCTCCGCCAGGTGCAGAACCTCGGGGCCGCCGGTTTCGCTGACCTGGATTGCGCGCACGGCGTCACTCTATGAGTTGCCGGCCAGCACGCGCCGCGCGAGCCCGAGTGGCAGACAGCCGGAGCCGGCCAGGGTGTCGTGGAAATCCCGCAGCTCCCCCCGCCACTGGGTGCGCAGCTGCTCGATTTCCAGGCAGCCGGTGAGGTAAGCCGGAGCCTGCGTCGGCCAGGCGCAGTACCGGTCGACTTCCGCCTTGGCCGTTCCCGGGGACAGCGACGCGCGGGTGGCCATGAACTCCTCGGCCTGCGCCTCGTCCATGTCCCCGCAGTGCAGCGCGGTGTCCACCACCATCCGGGCCGCCCGGAAGATCCGAGCCTCCAGGTGAGCCAGCTCATGCGCCGGGTTGGTGAAGTATCCCTGCTCGCGCATCATGCCCTCGGCGTACAGCGCCCATCCCTCGGCGAAAAATGCGCTGCGGTGTACGGAACGCACGGCAGCGCATTTTTCGGCCGCCCAGGACAGCTGCCAGTGGTGCCCGGGATAGGTCTCGTGCACGGCGATGGTGGGCAGCTGCGCGCGGGCGTTGGTGCGTAGCCGCTGGGTGACCTGCTCTTCGGTGGCGCCGTCCGGGGTGTAGGGCACGAAGAAGTGCCCTAGGCGCGATCGGGTCAATGCCGGTGGTTGCAGGTACGAGGCCACCGCCATGATCGCGCGCTGGTAGGCCGGCGCCGGTACCACCCGGCACTGCTCGCCTGCAGCGAAGGTAACCAGCTCGTGGTCGGCGAGAAACGCTCGGGCGCGCGCTGTTTCAGCCTCGTACTCGGCGCGCATCGCCTCAACCGTCGGCGGGTGATCGTCCTGCAGGGCCTCCATGGTGGCTCTCCAGTCGGTGCTACCGCCGGGCACCCGGACGGCCAGCTCCCGCATCTGCGCATCGAGGCTGTCCCAGGCCGCGACGCCCCGACGATGCAGTTCATCGGCCCCGTAGCCGAGCAGTTCCCGCTGTCGCAGCAGCTCCGAGTAGAGCTTTTCACCCATCCGCCAGTCGCCGGTGGCGCGCTCGGCGAAGTCGGTGAGGAAGCTGGTGATCTCCTCAAACGCCTGCACCGCAGCCACTGCGGCGTCGGCCACGCGGCCCCGCAGCACCGGATCCTGGACCTCGGCGGGCAGCGAATCCCGTAGGAACGCCGGTCCGGCCGCCGCCTGCCGCAGTGCCCGGCGCACCAGCCGGGGAGCGGACAGCTCGGGGTCCAGATTGTCCCGGCATGCCGCCAGCACGTGGGGAACCTCGGCCAGCCGGGATAGCACCCCGTCTACCAGCTCGGGCTCGGCACGCAGCTGGTACAGGAATGGCTGCAGCAAGCCGGCGAACACCGGGCTTAGATATACCGATGGATCCCGCCGCCAGGCTGGCCAGCCGGCCATCAGCAGCGTTCCCCGCAGCGCCGACACGATGAGATCCCGGTCGATTCCCGGCGGTTCGGCCTCGAACCGGGCCAGCCATTGCGCGGCCTGCCGGTCGCGGCTGTCGAAGGACTCGGCGCTGAAGCCGCCGAGCCGGTGGGCGTAGCCGACCGCCCCGAGCGCATCGGCGTGCACCGGGTGGTGGTCGAAATACCAGTCGAGGTAGGTAGCGATCAGGTCAGACCCGAATTTTTGGCTCACGCCTGTTGAAACTAACCCCAGGCCCGAGGCGCGGAGGCCGCTGGTCAGCCGTGCTCATCACGACGTTGGACGCGCATTCATAACGATTCGATAACGATCCATCGAAGGGCGCGGGAATGGGTACTCATGCCTTGGGATTTGTCACGCCTGCGAGTATTGGTGGCACCGCGGCGTGCGGGTGAATGGTTTTGATAATGGATTTTTGGGTGCTTGGCGTGATCGCCTCCTTGGTCTTCTTGGTCTTCGTCTGGCTGGTTGTCTGGGTGATCTGCTGCTTGCTCGGAATACTGCTGTGCCGGTGGTTGATCATGTCGTTGCGGTCGGCATCCCAGCCGCAGGCCCAGCCGGACCTCGCCACACCGACGCGTCGCCGACCAGGTGGCTGGGCGATGATCAGGCAGTGGCGGTTGCCTTCGTGGCTGGCGCAGCACGCCGCGCGTGGCCGGACGACACCGAGCGGTTAGCCCAGTGAAACCGCGCCACTGACCCGTTCGGACGGCCGCAACAACATGGTCCGCCGTGCATATTTCTTGGTGGCGTTGCGCCAACGCTGCCAGGCTCATGGCGGCCTCCGTCAGCGGGTCGGCCCACGGGTGTGCGGATAGGCGTCGGCGCAGCTCAGGCGGTGCTTGCGCCGGCCAGCGGGCGGGTACTACCTACGGTGACCGCGGGCACGTCGTCGCGGGCCCGGCAGCCCGTCCACAGCGCGGCCATCGCGACGACCACCGAGGCGGCGCCCAGGACATGCAAGGAGACCAACGCCTCGGGCACCCCGGTGAGATATTGCACGGCGCCCAGCGCGGCCTGCGCAAGCACCACACAGATCAGCACCACGAAGCGGCGCCAGCTACTGCTCGGCGCGTTCATGGCTCGCAGGGCAAATCCCAAGCCGGCGAGCAACCCGAGAAAGCCGACGAGCAGATCGGCATGTAGTTGGGCTAGCGCGGCCACGCTGACGGCGAGCCGCGGAGTGGCCGCGTCCCCGGCGTGCGGACCCGCCGCGGTCACCAGCGTGCCGGCGGTCAGCAACGCCGCCAGCACGGCGGTGGCAGTGAGCAGCAAGCCGCGCAGCGGTCCGGGCAGGTACCAGCGGGGCCGCGCGTCGCCCTCGGTGACCGCGGCGACCAGCAACACCGCCAGCCACACCAGGATCATCGAGACCAGAAAGTGCATTGCCACGGTCCACCAGGCCAGCCCGGCTAGAACAGTGATGCCGCCGAGGACGGCCTGCACCACCACACCGGCCGGCATCGCTGCGGCCAGCAGGACCAGGCGGCGACGCCGCGGCCGCACGAGCAGCGCGACAACTAGGCAGGCTAAGCCGACCAGACCGACCAGACCGGTGAGCAGCCGGTTGCCGAACTCGATCCACTGGTGCAGCGTGGCAACCTCTGGATGCGGCTGCGGCACCAAGCTGCCCGGAAAGCACTGCGGCCACGTTGGGCACCCCAGACCCGAGCCGGTCACCCGCACCACCGAGCCGGTCACCGCGATGCTCGCCTGCGTGAACACCGCAGCGATCGCGGTCAACCGCATCAGGGTGGTTAGTGCGCGGTTGGTAACGAGTGCGGCGGCCACAGCACCGATCGTAGGCGGCTAATTCCGGGGAAATCGCGCGCCGTCGATGCCGACGTCCACTCATGTCTTCGAGAACCCGTCAGGCAACTAGCTATACGGCTCCACCGCCGCCACCGCGCCGGCCGTCTCGGTCGCGCCCGAACCCGATCCGGAGCCCGAGCCGCCGCCGGAACCCGATCCGGACACGGACATCCCGCCATTCTGACCCGTTGCGGCCGGTACCGCCGCTGTTGGGCGAGCACACGCAAGATTCAGGACAGGCGCAGCGTGCGCGCCGCGAGGATGCCGGCCGCGATGGCCCATGCCAGGAGTATGCCCACGGCGGCCCAGGGGGTGAGGCCGGTGACCAGAGCGGTGCGTAGGCCCTCGGCCAGCGCGCCGGAGGGCAACGCCGCGGCGATCGCGGACAGACCGCGGGGCAAGGCGTGCACGGACAGCACGATGCCACCCGCGACCACGAGAAATAGCCACACGGTGTTCGCCACGGCGAGCACCACCTCGGCCCGCAGCGCTCCACCTAAGAGCACTCCGAGCGCGCCGAACGCGGCGGTGCCGGCAAGGATCAGCAGTACGGCAGGAGCCACACCTGGCGGCGAGAGATGCCAGCCTAGGGCGAAGGCCACCGCGCCAAGCACCACCAACTGCACCACTACCACCCCGAGCACGGCCAGCATCCGGCCGGCAACCAGTGACCAGCGCGGCAGTGAGGTGGCGGCCAGCCGTTTGAGTACCCCGTACCGGCGATCGAAGCCCAGCGCGATGGCCTGGCCGGTGAAGGCGGTCGACATCACGGCGAGCGCGAGGATGCGCGGAGTGACGTTGTCCACCCGGGGGTTGGGCACCGGCACCACATTGAGCAGGCTGAGCCCTACCAGCAGTCCCAGCGGGATCAGCAGCGTGAGCAACACCTGCTCTCCGTT
>DASQVU010000340.1:0-5503 GCA_035640615.1 Pseudonocardiaceae bacterium | reverse complement strand
GAGGACCACCAGCAGGACCCGGTTGAGCACGTCGAGGCGCAGCGCCTCCTGCGCACTACCGGCGCCCTTGGGGTTGTGGAAGATAACCGACTTGCCCTGGTTGAGCAGCAGGCACAGGATCGCGGAGTCACCGCAGTGGTCGGGCAGAGCCAGGCCGAACGGTGCGTCCAGCAGGTAGGACGAGTGACCGTTGCTGTCGATACCGAGCAGGAACGAGTGACGCTCGGTATCCGGCTTGTCTGACCGGGACTTCGAGTCGGAGTGCACTGCCTCGACTCCGAGGCCCTCACATGGGGTGGTCAGCTTGTCGCGCTTGCCGATGCAGAGGTTCAGCAGCTCGTTGGCGGAGTCAGCCCTGGTGTGGCCGCGTTCCTTGTCCCGCTCCGCGATGCCGAGACCCTCGGCAACACCCAGAGACAGGATTCCGTTGCACTCGTAGGAGGCGGTGACATCGTGGTCACGGTCCCTGCCCTTACTACCCAGGCACAGGGCCGCTACGCCACCACGAGCTGCGGCGAGCGAGCTGTCGCGATCCTCGGTGGCTACCGTGTTGTGGTACAGCAGGCTAAGGCAGAGCAGCCCACCGGTGGTGCCGCACAGCTTGAGGGCATCGCCGTTGTCGCCTGTCCGGTGGTGGTCGCGAGAGTCCGCGCTGGAACCGATGATCCTGCTGCCGCCCAGACCGAGCACGGTGGAGTCGGCGTGCGACTGGCCATTGTCCTCGATGGTCGCGTCGTACCGGGTGATGTCCAGCAGGCGGGACTTCAACAGATCGACCCTGCCAACCTCACCAGAGGCATGGTCAGGTGGCCGGGGGTCATCGATCTGGTGGCTGTCCGGGCTGTCGTCCCGCTGCACGTCGCCGTGGGGACCGTCGCCGTGATGCTCATCGCGGTCATGCGACCCGGTCAAGCCGGGCTTGCCGCCGACGAGGCCATTGAGATCGGGAACGGGTAGGTTGCCTACACCAGGAACATCGCCTGGAGCAGCAGGAGTGTTTGTGTTTGGTAGTCCCGGTGCGTTGGGGCCGGGGGGCACCGGATCGCCAGGTGTAACTGGCCCACCGGGGCTGCTCACGAACTGCTGCGCTGAGTGGACCACCTGCGCCGAGGCAGCACCCGGCAGCAAAACCATCGCGGCTGCCGTACCGGCGGCCATGAGAGCCAGGCGGCGATGCCTCCTGGGTGTGCGTGACGTCATGTTCCGGTGTTCCTCCTCGTTCGAGATCTCTCCGCGAGAGGGCGGTACGGCTGTCCCCCTCGGGTGCCGTGGATCCCTCGTACCTGGCGTTCAGACACCACGAAGTTCACCCGGGGGGTGGGTGATCTCCGCGCATCCAGGTACCGGCTCAACGAGGTGGGAGTCGGCGCAGATACGACCGGTGGCCCGACTATTCCCCGAACGGTGACTTGTGATCCCGTTGCGATGCGTTTGACGTGGTGAAATCGCTGCCAGGGCGATTGTCAACTGCGGTCAGATCACCCGAAGTAGGTAACATTGCGTCATTGACAGTGACTGTTAGTTGTGGGGTGGGCAGGTGGCGTCAGCGGCTCGGCGGTTCTCCCGCCGACGTGGCCAGCCCCGAGCCCCGCGATCGATTGCCTGCGTGGTTGACTACCAGCCGTTATGTCGCCAGCCCGCGGTCTGAGGCCGATCATGGTGACGAGCGCGGGCGGTGTGCTCGCCGCCGCGGCCGTCGCCTGCGGTCAGCCAGCCGCTCCACCGAGCGCGGTCGCACCGTCGGACGCGCCGCCACGGGCTCCCGCCCCGTCGCCGGCTGTGCCGCCGCCCGATCCGCAGCCGATCGCCGACGGACCGTGCCCCTACCTCACGGCGGGGTCAGTGCAAGCGGCCAACGGGGAGCGGGTCACCGCAGTACGGGTCTCCGGAACCGGTCCGAACCAGCCGTACCCGGCTTGTTTTTTCCTGACCTACCACGATGCTGTGCAACTGCGGACCTGGATCGTGGTCGCCACCCCGCGGACGGCTGGAGCCACCATCGACGCCGTGGCTCCGGTAGCTACCTCTGACCTCGCCGAGCTACCCGGCGGCTGGTCCGGCGGTTCGCAGCCGACCCCTAACGGAGCGGTCTTCGCGGTGGCCCGGCAGGGCACTGCGGTGGTGGTCACGACCAACCAGCGGCAGACGATCGGTGCCCGGCGGATCGCCCAGCAAGTAATAGCCACCCTGGGCCTTTAAGGATCGCGCGTCCTGGCTGAGACTGAAGATCAGCTCGCTCGTCCGCAACCCGCAGCGCGGTGGTCAAGGCTCCCCGCCAGGACGGTGGTGAGCGCGGACCACGCCGTTGCCGGTCGGTGAGCGGCCGGTGGCTACCTCTTCGCGATACCGCCAGGTCAACTGGTCATCCGGCCGGACAGCGAACCGCTGGGGTTTCGACGACTGCCAGCGGTTGCGCACCACAGCGCTGGCGACTCCGAGGATCCCGAATAACGCGGTGAGTACCCACGGCCAGTGGCTCCGGCGTCGAGCGGGGTCGGAGCCCATAGCGTTCACCTCGGTCACATCCTTACCTGTCTGGTCACCTGTCTGGGCCCCGTCGTCTTCAGGGGCCGTTATTCGGGGCCGCTACCAGCCTGCTCGAAGAATTCATTTGAGGATCGTGCCTATCCAGGTCTGTCCGCAACCCATGCTGCCTGATGGCAGGATGGGTCTGGTGACGCAACGGTCGACCAACGCGACGCAGGCCATCCTGCACACCAGTGCGGGCGACATCCGCCTCAACCTGTTCGCGACTCACGCCCCGAAAACAGTGGCGAACTTCATCGGCCTTGCCGAGGGCAGCAAGGAGTATTCCCAACGCAACGCCAAAGGTGAGCTGTCGGGGCCGTTCTATGACGGCTGCCTGTTCCATCGGGTCATCGAGGGCTTCATGATCCAGGGTGGTGACCCGACCGGTACCGGGCGGGGCGGACCGGGTTACCGGTTCCGTGATGAGACCCACCCGGACTTACAGTTCAACCGGCCGTACCTGCTGGCGATGGCCAACGCCGGCCCGAACACCAATGGATCGCAGTTCTTCATCACCGTGCGCCCCACGATGCATCTCAATCGCAAGCACACCATCTTCGGCGAGGTGGCTGACCAGGACTCCCGCTCTGTGGTCGATGCCATTGCACGGACCCCCACGCGAGGAGACCGTCCAGTGCAGAACATCGTGATCGAGCGGGTGACCGTTGTGACACCCCAACCGGCGCAATGACAACCGGCCCTGCGTGTGTCCGGCATCCGGGGCGCGCGACGGCGGTTCGGTGCACCCGTTGCGATCGTCCGGCGTGTTCTGACTGCTTGCGGGAAGCCTCAGTGGGCTATCAATGTGTGGACTGCGTCGCTGCGGCCGGTCGCTCGCAGCCCCGCCCGCGCACGCCGGCACCCTGGTCGGCGCCGGCCGGCCGGCTGCTGGTGGTTCCCGGCCTGATCGCCATCAACATCGCCATCTTCGCGGTCACGGTGCTGCAGGCCGCCAGCGTGGCGCACAACGCCGACGCTCCGCTGTTCCAGCAGTGGGCGTTGCAGCCCAGCGCGGTGGCCGACGGTGCCTGGTGGCAGCTGCTCACCTCTGGCTTCCTGCACATCGGGCCGATCCACCTGGCGTTCAACATGATCGCTCTGTGGGTGATCGGTCGGGACCTCGAGCAAGTGCTGGGCAGCGTCCGCTTCCTGGTGGTGTATCTCGTTTCCCTGTTCGGCGGTTCGCTGATGGTCTTGGCGTTCCAGAACCCGGAGAGCCACACGGCTGGTGCCTCGGGCGCGGTGTTCGGTCTGATGGGTGGCTTCGCGGTAGTGCTGATGAAACTGCGGCTCAGCCCACGCCCAGCGCTGGCGATCATCTTGCTGAACGTGATCATCAGTGTGGCGGTACCGAACATCTCCATCCTCGGCCACCTCGGCGGCCTAATTGCCGGAGCTGCAGTCACCGCCGCGATGCTCTACCTCCCCCGGAGGCGCTAACGCCGCCTGCCCTCCCGGCGTGTCGCGCCCTCGTACTCCCGTGTGTCGCGCTTTCATGCCCGGTGTGTCGCGTTGCTATGCCCGTCCGCCCCCGCACCAAGCCGGCAGCTGTCCACAGGGCATATCCACACTGGGGATGAAATTGCAGACGTGTCGTTCGCCGTTGAGCGCTACCAGTGACGGTCAGCGCCAGCGCATGGTCATGAGCAGGCCGCTGACCATCAACGCAAAGCCGATCAGGAAGTTCCAGTTCCCGAGGCTGTTGAGCAGCGGGATCTTGTCGACAGCGAGGTAGTTGACCACCAGCCAGAGCAAGCCCAGCACCATCAGCCCCAGCATGACCCCGACATAAAGCGGATGGGACGGCCCTGCTACGTGGAGCTTCGCCGGGCTCATCGCCTCGGCCGGCGGGGTATAGACCGACTTCTTGCGGACCTTCGACTTCGGCATGGTCATTTCCTCGTCTGGCGGGCGGCGCTGCCGAACACGGTAACGTAACGCGGCCGCGGGCCGGCAGCGGTCCGTCGACTGACTTATGGCAGCTGTGCTATGGCCCGGGCAGTCACGGATTATCGGCACGCACTACGGTTCGGCGTGCCCCGGCCCCAGTGCCCGTGAGGAGGTTCCGTGAGCCATGCGCTGACCCGGACGAGGCGCTTCGCACCACCGCACGGGCGCCCGGATCGGGCACGAACAGCGATCCGCGGACTTGGTGAGCTGCTGCTCACGGCAGGCCTGGTGGTCCTGCTGTTCGTCTTCTACGAGGCTTACTTCACCAACTGGTCCTCAGCCGAGAAGCAGCGCGAGGCTACCGCCAAGCTGGACGACACCTGGCACAACGGGCGTGGTCGGGCGGATCAGCCGGTCAAGGGCGCGGGTTTCGCCAAGCTGTACGTGCCGACGTTCGGACCTGATTTCGTGTTCACCGTTCTGGAGGGCACTGACCCGGACACCTTGACGGCTGGTCCAGGCCATTACCTGGGGACCGCGGATCCCGGGCAACTGGGCAATTTCGCCGTCGCCGGACACCGCGTCGGCAAGGGATCCCCGTTCAACTCCCTGGATGAGCTGTCCTCGTGCGATGCCATCGTGGTGGAGACCGCCGATCACTGGTACGTCTACCGGGTCTTGCCGCTGCAGGGCGAGTTGGCCGATTGGGCAACCGGAAAGGGAAGGCAGCCGCAGTGCCGGGATGTCGAACCGCTACCCGGTCGGTATGCCAACGTGGTGGGCAAGACGGTCGTGCTGCCGTCGCAGGTTGACGTAATCGCGCCGGTGCCGGGTCATCCGGGCCGGGCTGCGACCGATCGGCTGATCACTCTCACCACCTGCCATCCCCAATTCTCCGCGAGCGAGCGGCTCATCGTGCATGGCGTGCTGGTCGCGTCCTACCGCAAGGTTGAGGGTAAACCTCCCGCTGAGCTCACCTCGGGCGCTTAAGGAGGCTGATTTGTACAGCTGGATCTGGCGGCAGCTGCCCGGCACACCTGCGGTCAAGCTCGTGCAGGCGGTGATTCTGGTCTCCGTGGTGGTC
>DASQVU010000339.1:0-20160 GCA_035640615.1 Pseudonocardiaceae bacterium | reverse complement strand
GGCGGTGCGGGCTAGCCTGGTGACGCGGGCGGCGGCATCGGCGAAGCGCTGGCAGGCCGGGCAGGTGGCCAGGTGCGCATCGATCGCACCGCGTTCGCCGTCGCCGTCCTCCCCGTCCAAGCGGGCGGAAACCGCCTCCTTACAGAGGGTGCAGTCCACGTGACAATGGTCGCGTACCGGATCCCTGGGGTTCCCAGAAACCTTTAGTTACCCTTCCCGATATGGGTGACCCCCGACCTGATGACGCAAACGTCACCACGTTGGCATTGGCCGCCGGTACTGGAAACCGCGAAGCCTTGGTGACATTCATTCGGATGACCCAGCGTGATGTATACCGATTCCTCAGCCATTTGTGCGAGCATGCTGAGGCCGAGGATCTCACCCAGGAGACATACCTGCGAGCGTTGCGGGCGCTGCCGAACTTCGCCGGTCGGTCCTCGGCCCGCACGTGGCTGCTCGCCATCGCCCGGCGGGTGGCCGCTGATCAGATCCGGCGCAACTCGGCGCGACCCCGCGCCACCGCGGTGGAGGACTGGGACGCCGTCGCGGCGGCAAGCCCAACGCACCGGCGCTCCGGATTCGACGAAGGAATTCTGCTGCGCGAGTTGGTGACGGGGCTGGAGCCCGACCGCCGCGACGCCTTCTTGCTCACCCAGGTGCTGGGTCTGGATTACGCCGCTGCCGCCGAGGTATGCGGCTGCCCGGTCGGCACCATCCGCTCCCGCGTGGCCAGAGCGCGGGAGGACCTCGTCCGCGCGCTGGAGGCAACCGGGCGCCGCAGCCGGCGGTCGACGAGCTAGCGATGCCCGCCGTGCACTCGACGTCACCGACGTCCCAGTGCCAGAAATGTCGTTTTGCCGGAGTTCCCGGCAGGTACCGCGCCGGCTCAGGAACAGACCAGCTGACCTGCTACCTCGGGGTTGTGCGCTATCAAGGCCTGCCAGAGCCGGGGATGCGCCTCGACCGCGGCGGCGATGGTTGGAGTGGTGCGAGCCCCCAGCGACAGTGCCGCAGGGCATGAGCCAGCACGTGCTCAACCGCTACCACGGCGGGGGTAGGGGCCGCAGCGTCCGCGGAGTTAACGACCGTGACATCAGCCGGCACGGCGCGGATCAGGTGCTGGGCGGGCTCGGATCCGGCACACCGCGTAGGTCAGTGTCAGCCCAGCATGGCTAGGGCGCCACGACGTCGAGTGCACGAGCGTCTCGGCGGCACGACGGCAGCCAAGCCCGGCCAGGGACGCGGGTCAGTCGACAGCTGCGTAGGTCGCCTCGTCCCGGGCCCACCGCGGATCCCGCCACGTCGCAGCGGCAGCCTCGGATTCCGCTCGGTCGGCCCGGGTCCAGCGCACCACCAGGGCGATCACGGTGATCATGACGGGAATCTCGCCCAGTGCCCAGCCGAGCACCGCGCCCCGGCGCTGGTCGGCTAGCAGGTCGGTGTTGAACGGCAGCCGCAAGGCGCCGTAGAACTGCCCGGCGACAGGGGTCGCACGGCTCAGCAGCCAGGCGGAGAACCCGGCGTGCAAGGCCATCACGGCGAACACCATCACGATCCGGCCGATCGCCGGCAGGCCACGTTCGGGCAGGCTATGGCCCAGCACCGGCCAGAACAGCGCCAGCCCGGTGCCCAGGAACGCCACGTCCATGCCCAGGTGGGCCCAGTGTTCCAGCGCGATCGCACCGAACAGCCCGGTCGGGTAGAGCCCGAACAGCGTCACCGCCACCGCCGTCCAGGCCACCGCCGGGTGGCGGGCAAACCGCACGGCAGGCGAGTCGAGCAAGCTGATCAGCCGGGTGCGCAGCCCGCCGCTGGTCGCCTCCAGCGCCAGCGTGACACCGTGGCCCAGCACCAATAACACGGGTACCAGCGTGGCGAGCAGCATGTGGTTAACCATGTGCACGCTGAACACCGCGGCTCCAAACCTGGCCAGGCCCGAGGAGGTGGCCACCAGCAGGGCAGCGCACCCGGATAGCCAGCATGCCGTCCGAGTGACAGGCCACGCCCGGCCGTCTCGCCGTAGCCGGCGCACGCCGATCAGGTAGGCCACCGCCGCGATCACCGCCAGCGGCGCGAAGATCAGGTCGGGTCGCCAGCGCAGCGCCAGGTCCGCTGCGGTGAGATGCGGGGGCAGCTCATAGCCCAGCAGGTACACCAGGCGGCTGGGCTGGTAGCCCGCCTGCGCCGGCGGAAACAGGCGGGTCAGTGCGGTACCCGCCGCGGTGGCCGCGGCCAGCAGCACCAGTTCGACCCCGACCAGCCACCACGCCGGGGCTCGCCCAGATCGGCCCCGGGCCGCCATCCGGATCCACCGGCCGATCAATGCCAGGCCGCCCAGCAAGACCACGCTGGCCAGGACCACCAGCCCATAGCTGCTGCTCAGCAGGTCCACCGGATTGACCGCCAACGCGGCGACCACCAGCCCATAACTGCCGACGAGCAGCAGCGAGCACGTCGCGATCACGCCGTGACGGCGCAGCATCGGCTCCGTAGCCGCAGACTGGCGGGACAACTCCACGACGACCGCGAGCGTGCTGCCCAGCCACACCACGGCCGCCAGGACGTGCAGGGTCAGCGCGTCACCGGCCCAGTCGTGGGACTGCTCGGCGTTGGTCGCCGCGGTCAAGGTGATCGGGAGCAGCCCGGCCATGGCGAGTACCAGCAGGCCGGCGGCGCTGCGCCAGGACAGCGCCCACCCTGCCCCGAGGGCGACCATGGCGGCGATGGCCGCCGCGATCGCCCACCCGGAGGCCTGCTCGACACTGTCGATGCTGGAAAACAGCGCGGTCACCCGGGCCAGCAGCCGCTGCGGCGGGATCGCGGCATTCTCCGCGGCAATGAGCACCGCCACCGCAGTCGACGCCATTGCTTGCACCGTGGCGCAGCGGCGGGCCATCCGCAGCCCGGCGTAGCCCCGCGGGGACACCGTGCCATAGGGGTCACCGGGCGACAGCACCGCAGCCAGCAGCAGGCCCCCGACGGTGGCGGCCGCGGCGGCGAGCGCGATCACCCGGGCAACGGGCAGCCCGGCATTGACCACCGGACCCAGGTCGGACAGCCCGTAGAGCATCCCTACGCTCGGGGCGAGGGTGGCGAGCAACCCGCCGGTGAGCGCGGCGACCGCGACCAGCCCGGCGGCGGTGGCCAGCGCCACCCCGCGGACGCCGGTCATGAGGTACTGGGGCGGAACTGCCGCAGCCGCAAGCTGTGCGACACCACGAACACCGACGACAGCGCCATCGCTGCGCCGGCGATCAGCGGGTTCACTAGGCCCGCCACGGCCAACGGCAGGGCGGCGACGTTGTAGCCAAATGCCCACACCAGATTCCACCGGATCGTGCGGTGGGTTCGCCGGGCCAGCTGGATCGCGTCGGCGACGACGAGCAGGTGCTCGCGGCCTAGCACGATGTCGGCGGCCTCGATGGCGGCATCGGTGCCGTGCCCGATCGCCATGCCCAGGTCGGCCGCGGCGAGCGCGGCGGCGTCGTTGATCCCGTCGCCGACGACTGCGACGCTGTGCCCTTCGCGTTGCAGCCGCCGCACCACCTCGACCTTGTCTTCCGGCAGCGCCTCGGCAACCACGTCGTCGATGCCCACCTCGGCGGCGACCGCAGCGGTGGTGCGGGCGTTGTCACCGGTCACCAGGATCGGGCGCAGGCCCAGCCGGCGCAGCGCCGCCACCGCGGCGCCAGCGCTGGCCTGCACCTGGTCGGCAACGGCGAGCAAACCCTGCGCAGCGCCGTCCCAGCCCACCAGCACCACCGTCACGCCGCGGCCTTCCAGCTCTTGGCGGTGGTGCTCCAGGGCCTCGGGAATGGCATAGCCGTGCTCGGTGAGCAACCGGGCCCGGCCGAGCACCACCGCACGGCCACGGACCGTGCCCCGGGCACCCAGACCCGGCAGCGCCTCAAATCCCGTTACGGGCGCCACCTCACGGGGCACCGCAGCGGTGATCGCTGCAGCGATCGGGTGCTCGGAGGCGTGCTCGACGGCCCCGGCCATCGCCAGCAGCTCGCCTGCCGCCACGCCCGGAACCGTCTGCACCTCGACCAGTTGCATCCGCCCCTCGGTCAGCGTGCCGGTCTTGTCGAAGACGATGGTGTCGACGCGCCGGGTGGATTCCAGCGCCTGCGGGCCCTTGATGAAGATGCCCAGGGCAGCCCCGCGCCCGGTGCCGACCAGGATCGCGGTCGGGGTGGCCAGCCCGAGCGAGCACGGACACGCCACCACCAGCACGGCGACCGCGGTCGTGATCGCCGCCCCGGCCGGTCGCCCGGCCACCAGCCACCCGGTAACCGTCGCAGCCGCTAGCACTAGCACGCCCGGCACGAATACCGCCGCGACCCGGTCGGCCAGCCGCTGCACGGCGGCCTTGCCTTCCTGGGCCTGCTCGACCAGCCGGGTCATCCGGGCCAGCTGGGTATCTGCACCCACCCGGATGGCACGCAAGACCAGCCGCCCGCCAGCGTTGATCGTGCCGCCGATCACCTCATCGCCGACCTCGACCTCGCGCGGCACCGGCTCCCCGGTGACCATGCTGGTGTCCAGCGCGGAGCGTCCTTCCTCGACGACCGCGTCAGTGGCCACCTTCTCGCCGGGACGGGCCAGGAACCGGTCCCCGATCACCAGGTCGCCGACCGGGACCCGGACGGTCGCGCCGTCGCGCAGCACGTCGACGTCCTTGGCGCCCAACGCCAGCAAGGTGCGCATGGCGGCACCGGCGGAGCGTTTCGCGCGCGCTTCGAAGTACCGGCCGGCCAGCAGGAAGGTGGTCACTCCGGCCGCGACGTCCAGGTACAGGTCGTGATCGCCGCCGGCCAGGACCGATAACCCACGGCCCAACCCGGGCTCGACCGGACCACCGCGCAGCACGACCCACAGCGACCAGGCCGTCGACGCCAGCACCCCCACCGAGACCAGGGTGTCCATCGAGGAGGTGCCGTGGCGTAGCCCGTTGAGCGCGGCCCGGTGGAACGGCCACGCGCACCAGCACACCACCGGGGCGGCCAGCAACAGGCACACCCACTGCCACCCGGCGAAGCGCAGCTCCGGGAACAGCGACCACGCCAGCGACAGGTCACACAGCGGCACCCCGATCACCGCTGCCACCGCCAACCGTCGGCGTAGGTCAGCAACCCGCTTCTCGGAAGGTAGCTGCTCGACGTGGCGAACGTCGTCCACCCGCTGCGCGGCGTACCCGGCGCGCTGCACCTGCGCGATCAGCTCCCGAGGGTCAGTGCCGGCCGGGCACCGCACCCGGGCCCGCTCGGTGGCATAGTTGACCGTCGCCTGCACGCCATCGAGCTTGTTCAGGGTGCGCTCGACCCGCGCGGCGCAAGCCGCGCAAGTCATGCCCGCCACGCGGATCTCGTAGTGCCGTAGGTCCGGCGAGACCCGCGGGGTCGTGGTGCCGGCCGTCTGTCATCCCCTCCTCGATCAGAGATCAGGCTAACCGTCCGCACTTGTGGCGGTGCAAACGCACCACCTACTGTGCGACACGCAACAGTGCGAGGAAGCCGGTGAGAGTCCGGCGCGGTCGCGCCACTGTGTCGGGTGCTTGCAGCCCGAAGCCAGACCTTCCACCGTTGCGCAGCTCAGCCGTGCCAGGGACGCGCCATCCCGAAGGAGTTGTCCGATGCACATCCCGGACGGATTCGTCTCACCGCCAGTTGCGATCGCCGGAGCGGCGGTGGCCGTTGTCGGGCTTGCGGTCTGCGTGCGCCGCGCGGGCCAGGTTGCCACTGACCGGCAGCTGCCGCTGGCCGGCCTGGCCGCCGCCGCCTTCCTGGTGCTGGGAGCGCCGATCATCCCGATTGCGGTCGGCACCGAAGGGCACCTGCTGGGCGGCACGCTGGCCGTAGCGCTCCTCGGGCCGTGGCTAGGGCCCGTGGTGATCACCGTGGTCACCGTCGTACAAGCCGTGTTCTTCGGTGATGGGGGGCTGTCCACGCTCGGGCTCAACGTGGTGAATCTGGCTCTGGTGCCGGCCGCAGTCGGCTACCCGGTGCTGCTGGGGCTACGCCGGCTGCTGCCCCGCGGGTCGATCGGCCTGGCGGTAGCCGCCGGGACGGCCGCTGGGGTCTCGGTGCTCGCCGCAGCGGTGCTGTTCACCGCCGAGTATGCCGCCGGCGGTACCGCCGGGCTCCCGCTGCGCACCGTGGCGATTTCGACGGTCGGGGTGTACGCGGTAGTGGCCATCATCGAGGGGGTGGTCACCGCGCTGGCCGTGCGGGCCCTGCTCGCGCTGCGCGCCGACCTTGTGCCGGTAGCCCACCGATCCAGCTAGCGCAGTACGGGCAGCGGGGAATTACGTCGAGCGGCCGGTCGCGGTACCCGCCAACAGGGCCGTCCACCGGTCGCCTGTGCCACATCATCCGCGCGCGCAGGTAGGGAGCACACTGGTCGGTGTGAGCCCGTCCTCGCAACGTCTCCAGAGCGCAGCGCCCGCCCGGCGCCGGCTATCGTCCCAGGCCCGGCGAGGCTCGCTGCTCGAAGCGGCGCTGCAGGAGTTCAGCAGCCGCGGTTACTACCTGACCCAGATGGAACACGTCGCCAGCCGAGCTGGGGTGAGCAAGGCACTGGTGTACCAGCACTTCCCGAGCAAGGAGGAACTCTTCGCCGCGGTCACCCAGCAGGTCGTGGAGGATTTCATGGCACGGCTGCCCGGCGTGCTCAGCAAGGCCGGCGATGCCCTCGGGGCCTGGCGCGGTGTGGTCCGGTTGCTCTGCGACCTGGTCAGCGAGCGCCCAGAGGCGTGGGCGTTGGTCGCCCGGCACCTGGACAACCCCGAGCTCGGCGCGTCGTTGCGGCGGCTGCGCGAGCAGGTCATCGAGGTGTTCGCAGCGGTGCTCGCCAGCTACTACGACCCCGACCCCAACGCTGCGGCCTTGTCCAAGGAGGAGGTTGTGGCGCAAGCCCGGCTGACCGTGCCGTTGCTGATGGGTGCGCTGCAAGGGTTGATGTCCTGGTGGCTGGAGCATCCGGAGGTGCCGCGAGCGAAGGTGGAAGCCAAGGCGGTGGACGTCGGGTGGCTGGGCCTGGACCGGATCCGGCGCGGTGAATGGCTTCCACTTGCTAGTGACTGACGAGTCAGTTACCTTGGCGGTGTCGGTATTTCCAAGGAGGCTCGCAGATGTCCGTGACCAGCGCCGTCGATCCAACGGCCAGCGCCGTTCCCGACCGTGAAGTTACCGCGCAACGGCTGCTGAAAACCTCGGCCAAGCACTCCTACGATCCTGCGGTCGAAATCGACTGGGATGCCCCGCTGGCGCCGGACCGCTACTACCTCGACCCGCGCCGCAGCTCCCTGTACGGCACCGCGCTGTGGGACCAGATGAGTGAGCAGCAGCGCATCGCGCTGACCCGGCACGAGCTGGCCAGCCTGTACAACATGGGCATCTGGTTCGAAACGATCCTCATGCAGATGCTGATCCGGCACATCTACGACCGTCCCAAGGGCAGCGCGCACGCCCGGTACGGGTACACCGAGATCGCCGACGAGTGCCGGCACTCGGTGATGTTCTCCCGCGCGGCGGAGAAGTTCGGCGGCTCCGACTACGGCCCCGGCTGGTTCGTCCAGCACCTCGGGCGGTTGCTCAAGACCACCTCCACCAACACCCTGACCTTCGGCGGCGCGCTCTACGTTGAGGAGATCCTCGACGCGCTGCAGCGCGAGCAGATGGTCGACGAGTCGCTGCAGCCGATCGTGCAGAAGGTGTCGTGGATCCACGTCGTCGAGGAAGCCCGCCACATCCGTTATGCCCGTGAGGAACTGCTGCGCCAGCGGCCCCGGCTGGGCCCGCTGGGTCGCGCCTACAGCCGCTTCATCCTCGCCCTGGTCGTCTACTTCTCCACCACCCGGTTGATCGACCCGAAGGTGTACGCGGCGGTGGGACTGGACGTTGACGAAGCCGTCGCGGCGGCTGCTGCCAACCCGCACTGGCGGCAGACCAAGCAGTTCGCAGCGCGCAAGATCATCGACCTGTTCACCCAGGTCGGTTTGATCGGCTGGAAACCCCTCTGGCGCCGCGCCGGCGTGCTCTAACGCCGCCTCTCCCCCGCTGTAGCCGGCGGTAGGGAACTACGCGGGGTCACCCGGCGACTACTTTTGCGTGCGAGGCAAGGCGGCGGGGGAGCCAGCGCCGGAACGCTGGGTGCCGGAGCGGATCTTGCGCGGTCACCTGGCCGGCGCGCGGGTAGCGGCTGACCTGACACGCTGCGGTGACACTGTGGTGCTCACCGGGCCGGAGTTACCGGACGGGCCGCTGGTGTGCCGGGTGGACCGCCACGGTCCGGGCGCCACCGCGCTCGACGAGCCGCTGGCGCAGGCGGCCTGCGGGCTGATGGCGGTGCACGGTTGGGGCCGCGGGCGCCGCGCCGCTCGGCTTGGGGTCGACTACGTCACCACTTCCACCGGTGTGGCCCTGGCGCAGGGTGTACTGGCCGGCTTGCTCGCCCGGCTCCGGGGTAGCTCGACCCGCGGCGTCACCGTGTCCATGGCGGCGACGGCACTGCTGGCGGTGTCCCCCTACCTCGCCGCGGGCACCACCGGTACGCCTGATCCGCCGGCCCGGTTGGGATCCGGCCACCCGCCACCGTTTCGCTCCGCGGACGGCGTGGCCTTCGAGATCGAGACGCTGTACGCCGAGCCGTGGCGGGCGCTGTGGAACAGCCTCGGAGTGCCTGACACGGTAGCCGGCCGGGCGTGGCGGCCTTTCATGCAGCGCTATACCACCGCGGTCGCCCCGCTACCCGCCGCATTGCACGCCGCCACCGAAGCCCGCCCGTTCACCGAGGTGGCCAGCGCGGCAGCCGCTGCCGGGGTGGCGGTGCAGCGGTTGCGCAGGCATGCCGAGCGACGCGACGAGCTCGCCAGCAACAAACCGTTTACCGCGCCCTGGACGCTGCAACCCCCGGCACCCCCACCTCCTCGACATGGAGATATATCGGGGTCAAACGGCCCCCGTTCAGCCCGATATGTCTCCATGTCGGGGTCAGGGGGGAGGGAGGCTGGGGAGAGGCCGCTGGCGGGCATGGTGGTGGTTGACGCCGGGCGGCGGGTGCAAGCACCGCTGGCCGCGCACCTGCTGGGCCTGCTCGGTGCGCAGGTGATCCGGATCGAACCGACCGGCGGGGATTCGCAGCGGGTCATACCGCCGATGGCTGGGGACTGCTCCGCCCGCTTCCTCGCACTCAACCACGGCAAGCAGGTGGTCGAAGCCGATTTGTGGAACCCGGCAGGCCGGCGCACCGTGCTGGACGCCGCCGCGGCAGCGGACGTGTTCGTGCACAACTGGGTACCCGGCAAGGCCGCCCAGCTCGGTCTTGATCACAACCACCTCACCGCGGTCAATCCGCGCCTGATCAGCGCGCACGCCTCCGGTTGGGGCGAGGCACGAGGTGCCCACCCACTGCCGGGCACCGACTATCTGGTGCAGGCCTATACCGGTCTGGCCGAGTACCTCACTCCCGTCGGGGAAGCCCCTGCCGGGTCGCTGATGCCCCTGCTCGACGTCCTGGGCGGGCTGCTCACGACCAGCGGCGTGCTCGCCGGGTTGCTCGGGCGCGAGCGCGACGGGCGAGGCCGCCGGGTACGCAGCTCGCTGCTGTCGGCCGCCGCGCTGCTGCAAGCCCAGCTCGGCGGCAGCCGCAGATCGAACGGGCAACCCGAGTTCGGTCCGTTCGGGGTGCCGCTACCAGCACCGGACGGCGACCTGGTGATCAGCCGGACCGCTCCAGCAAACGCGGTCACCGCCGCGCTGGGGCTTAACGACCCGGCCGAGCTACCGGCCAAGATCGCCGCCCAGCCCATCGACAGATCACTCGAGCTGCTCACCGCGGCGGGCATCGACGCGGTCCGAGCCTGCCACCATCCTGCGGAGCTGGCCGGCGAATCATGGGCGGCCAGCCTGCTGCACCACGACCGCTGCGCCCTCGTCCGCCCGCCCTGGTCCTTCACCGCATAGCCGGCGGTCATAGAAGGCCATCAAGGCGCGGTGCGCTGGACGTTCGATCAACCGGGTCAGCAGCCAGCCGAGCAGCACGCCACCGGCGAGCATCGCGGCGCTCTGCTCGACCGGGCCGGCGCCGAGATCCTGCAGCTGCCGCATGATCACGAAACCGATGGTCTGGTGCACCAGGTACAGGCCGTAGGAGATACCGGCCAGCCAGTGCACGGCGGTGTGCAGGGAGGCGGGTATCCACCGGTCCCAATCGGGAATGCGAGCGGCCAGGCAGACCAGGGCGATGCCGCCGGCAACCCCGATGGTCGCTTTCCAGTCGTGGATCCACCCCTCCGGCCCGACCGCTGCGGTGTGCATGACATGCCCGAACAGGCACATCACGAGTAATGCTGCGAAGTACAGCGGCCGCAGCCGCCGGTTGGCCCACAACCAGATCGCGACACCGGCGACGAACAGGTGTAGCCGGTGGAATCCGAACCCGTCGACGACCATCCGGTAGGCCTCCGGCGGCCCACCGGCCCGCACCGGCCACAGGAGCAGCGGCACCAGCACGACAGCCCACAACACCGTGTGCAGCCTGCGGCCATGGCCCCAGCGGGATCGTCACAACACGGCAGCCACCGTGAATGCCATCAGCTGCAGGGGCAGTGTCCAGTAGGAGCCGTCCAGAAACGGGAAGTCTTGCGGTCTCCAGTTGCCCAGCAACAGCAGGTTGCCTACCAAGTCCCGCTTACCCGGGATGTACCACTCAGCCGGGCTGAGGTAACGCGTGATCATCCAGGTCAGCACAACCGCGGAGAGGAAGGCCGGCACGAGCCGCGCTATCCGACCCCACCAGTGCCGGCCGCTGGGGTGGTGCCGCACCGTCGCAGCGGCGAAGTACGCCGAGACGACCAGCAGCAGGCTGGCCCCCACCTGGTGGGAGAAGCTGAACGGGCGTGGCGCCAGCTCGGGATGGACGATCGGAGCCACGCCCGTCGTGTGGTAGAGCATCACCAGCAGGACGAATCCGCTACGCAGCACATCCCAGCTGATGTGGCGCCGGCTGCCCGCACGTCCTGGAAGGGTGGCGCCTGGCTGGATGCACTCCCGCACACCCTTGCTCATGCCGTCGTTCACCAGCGCGCTCCCGGGTTCTGGACACACGTCTGTCGACTGCCGACCAGGCTTCCCGGCGCACCAGTGGTGCAGATTACCGGCATTACAGCGGACGGGGTGCGCCGGAAGCCACGCGTCGCTTGTTCAGCCACGGTCCCGGCTAATGACCCGCGAGGGCCGGCGTCGCTGCACCTGGACCTGACGCTCACCCAGTGGGCCGCCGACGGTCTACTGGCGATCCGGCGATCTCCGCGAGCCCAGGTCCTGCTCGCGGAGGTGTGCTGGTTCCGGCGGCGCTGTCGAGTAGGGTGCTGCTCAGGCGCGCCGGGAAGTCTGGTCGGCACCGATTTCATCGTGGAAGGGCCGGGCATGCGCGCTGTCGAGACGGTCCTGTTTCTCGTCATCCTGGCTACGGTGGTGGCCACCTTCGCCCGGCGCTGGCGGGTGCCCGCCCCCTCCCTGCTGGTCATCGCGGGAGTGATCGCCGGCCTGCTGCCGGGCGTGCCGACCATCGTGGTCACCCCCGACATCGTGAGCCTGGTGGTGTTGCCGCCGTTGCTGTTCGCCGCCGGGGAAGAGCTACCCTGGCGCGACCTTCGAGCGGTGTGGCGACCGGTCAGCGCGCTGGCTGTCGGGCTCGTGCTGGTCTCCGCTGCTGCCGTCGGCGCCGTCGCCATGACGCTGACCCCGCTGCCGGCAGGCATGGCGTTCGTGCTGGGCGCCGTGCTGGCCAGCACCGACCCGGTGGCAGTGGCGGCGCTGGCGCGGCGGTTATCGCTACCGCCGCGCGTGCAAGCACTGGTGCAGGCTGAGAGCCTGTTCAACGACGCGACGAGCCTGCTGCTGTTCCGGGTCGCGCTGTCGGTGGCCGTCGCCGGGGGTGCCATCTCGGGGGCACACACGGCTACCGAGTTCGCCATCCTGGCCGGCGGCGGCCTTGCGGTGGGCACCGTGATCGCCGGCGGCGCGTTCCTGATCCGCCGCCGCACCGAAGATCCGGTGCTGGAGACCGTGGTAGCGCTGGTCACCCCGTACGCGGCTTACGTGCTGGCTGAGTCGTTCCACGCCTCGGGGGTCACCGCTGTTGTGGTGGCCAGCATCATCCTGGGCACCCTGGCCACCCGGATGACGAACCCGCGGGTGCGGCTGCAGCTCTCGGCGGTCTTCGAGACGGTTGTCTTCCTGCTGGAAAGCGCGGTGTTCGGGCTGATCGGCCTGCAACTGCCGGCGCTGTTCCAGGGCTTGGGCGGCATGGACAGGCTGTGGCCACTGCACGCACTGGCCATCGCCGCGACGTTGATGGTGGTGCGGGTGGCCTGGGTGTTTCCGCTGTCGGGGATCCGGCAGCGCGGCAACGGCGGCGAGCGGCCGTCGTGGCGGGTGCCGGCCGTGGTGTCGTGGGCCGGGACCCGGGGCGTCGTCCCGCTGGCCGCCGCGCTGTCCATCCCGCTGCGCACCAGCGGCGGGACCCCGCTGCCCGACCGGGATCTCGTGCTGCTGCTGACCACCGCAGTGATCATCCTGACCCTGGTGGTGCAGGGGTTCACGCTCGCACCGCTGGTCCGGCGGGCGGGGATCGCGCTGGCGCCCGACGACGTCCGGGACGAGCAGGCCAGCGCGCGGCTGAAGCTGGCCCGCGCCGGGCTGTCGCACCTCGATCACCTCAGCGCGACGCAAGCCGCTCCGGACGTCGTGATAGAGGCGCTGCGCAGCAGCTGGCAAGACCGCATCCGGCGAATTCAAGAGCACAAGGATCCGGAATCTCCGTACACTGCATCGATCTACCGTCAGCTGCGCCTGGACCTGCTCGATGTGGAGAACGCCGAACTCGACCGCCTGTACCACGACGGCACGATCAGCGATGCCACGCGCCGGCGGATCCAGCGTTCGCTCGACCTGGAACACGCCGGGCTCGGCGAAGGACCCTGAGGCCCCGTGACGGTGGCGCCAGGTGGGCCAGGCCCTACGATGCCTGCGGCCTAGGGAGGCGGATCGGACATGACGGGATCCGAGGCAACAAGCGTGACGGCGCTGGATTGGGTCGTGGTCGCGGCCGGCGTGCTGGCGTACGTCTGTAGTTTCCTGCCCTGGTACACCCTGACCGCCAGCGTCCCGATCTTGGGTATCACGCAGTCGACCAATGTGAACGCTTGGAACGCGGGCTTCGGCGCGTGGTTTTCGGTGCTGTTGCTCGTCGCGGCAGCCGGCGTGGTGCTGGCGAGCTTGGTGGGCGGGCGGCTGCGGCGCCCCGCTTCCCGATCACTGATCACCCTAGCGCTGTCCGCGCTGGCCTTCATCACCATCGTGCTGCGCTGGGCGACGTTCCCGGATGCGGCAGGCGGGCTGAGCAGGATCGGAGAGCTGGGTGACGTTCAGCTGGGGGCGTTCAATCTGGGCAACGCTTTCCGGGTCACCAGCGGCGCATCTGTCGGTCTGTATCTGGGGTTGAGCGCGGCAGTGGCAGCGCTGGTCGCGTCGTCACTGGCGTTCCGTGCGGCCGCTCGTGAGTGGCATTCAGTGCCATAGCACCGAATGCCAATTCACGACTCCTCGGTGGTGAGGGCGCAAGCCCTTAACGCATCGGCGGCTTTTCTGGCTTCGTCTCGGGTCAAGTCGATGCTGTAGTGGCGGATGGTGAGGGTGACGTACGGGTCGCGGTCGTGCGCCCGAACGCTCAGCAGTTCCTCACCGGCAGCAGTGCTGACATAGAACGAGGCAATCACGGCCATCACCCACTTTCTCTGCCACCCAGCGTGCGCACCTCCGCTTGGCTTCCGGTTGGCGCTGGATTGGCAGCAGCGCTGACCCTTCTGATCTGGCCCGGCGCACACTGGTCAAAAAGTGCATAAGCATCCATAAGTCCGCACGATCCCCCTCTCGGGCACCGAGATAGGGCAGGAATGCGCGGGGTGCGCCAGGCGTTCAGGTGAGTAGTTGAACGGTCAATAAAGAAGGGAGGCGCCGCGATGCCAGCCATTACGGTCGCGGACGTCACCACGCTGCCCCGGATTTCCCAGCCGGGCCCGGACGCGGTCGAGCGCACGGTGCGGTCGGTGACCACCGCGCCATCCGGGTATGAGGGTGAGGGCTTCCCCGTCCGACGCGCTTTCGCTGGAGTGGATCTGCGCGATCTCGACCCGTTCATCCACATGGATCAGATGGGTGAGGTCGAGTACGCCCCGGGCGAGCCCAAAGGTACCGCCTGGCACCCGCACCGCGGGTTCGAGACCGTCACCTACATCATCGATGGCATCTTCGAGCACGCCGACTCCAACGGTGGCGGCGGCGTCATCACCAACGGCGATACCCAGTGGATGACCGCCGGGGGCGGCATCCTGCACATTGAGCGGCCGCCGGAGCATCTGGTGGTCAGCGGTGGGCTGTTCCACGGCTTGCAGCTGTGGGTCAACCTACCCAGGGCGCTCAAGTGGGCCGCGCCCCGCTACCAGGATTTGCGGGCCGGCGAATCCGCACTGCTCACCACGCACGATGGCGGCGCGCTGGTCCGGGTGATCGCGGGCGAGGTGGCCGGGCATCGTGGCCCCGGCTCCACCTACACCCCGATGGCGATGCTGCACGCCACCATCAGCCCAGGTGCGACGCTGCGTCTGCCGTGGCGTGCCGATTACAATGCGCTGGTGTACGTGCTGTCCGGGGCCGGCACGGTCGGCGCGGCGCATCGGCCGGTGCACACCGGCCAGCTCGCCGTGTTCGGAGCGGGCGAGGTCATCACCGTTTCCGGCGCAGTCCACCAGGAGTCGCGGCATCCGGCGCTGGACGTCGTCGTGCTGGGCGGCACCCCGATCCGGGAGCCGATCGCCTGGGCCGGGCCGTTCGTGATGAACACCCGCGCGGAAGTGATGGCGGCCTTTGAGGACTACCAGGCCGGCCGGCTGGGCGTCATCCCTGCCCAGCATCTGCCGCACGGCACCGTAGGCGGGAATACTGACTGACGCCCCCGTCTGACCGGAGGTGAGGCGCGGGGCTCGGGCTCGTCGCGTTGATCTTGCTGCTGTTCGAGCTGGTGCTCATCGCGCGCGTCGTCGTCGATCTGGTCAGCAACTTCACCAGGTCGCAGGCCGGCTACGGCGATGTGCTCGGATCGGCCCGCCGGGTGATCTACCAGCCGGTGCTCGCACCGGTGCGGCGCGTGGTGCGGCCAGTCCGGATGGGTGGCGTGATGCTCGACCTGTCAGTCACAGTGGTATTCGTCGCGGTGGTCCTCTTGCAACGGCTGGTAACCGTGGTCTGAGCTGGCGCGAAGCTGGGTACTCGCAGCGGCGAGGGACCTCACACGGTTAGGAGATCGAACCATGAGGACAGCACAGCGCGCGCGAGGTACGAGTCGGGTACCGGATCAGTTACCCATCCTGCAGCGGGGACGCCACCGCCGGCCGGAGGAGGGGGCGTGCGTGATGGAGTACGTCTCCGTCCTCGCCGGGTGCTCCTTCAGCGACCATCCCCGGTGCACCCATCCGGCGCTGGCCACCCTGGCCCGGTTGGTCAACGACTGGATCGACAATGACCGCACCCGTAGCGAGCTTGCGCTGCTCGCACCGGATCTCATCGGCGCCGGCGCAGATGACTTGCGCACGACACACAGTGTGGTGGCAAGCTGCCTATCCGCGGCCGCGGCAGTCCGGCCGCTGCCACCGGCGGCCGCTGCGCAGCTGGCCCGATCACGCAAGCGGATCCGGGAGTTGAACAGCGGTGGCCGGTGGGCCCGGAGCCGGCTGGTCTGCTGGCAGCTGCTCAATCCCGCGGGGGTGATGGTCGGCTCGGCCTTCCAGGTCGTGATCGGGCACTTGCGGGGCCTGCCGCGGCAGGAGCAGAACGCTCGGCTGTGCGCCCTACTCCGGACCGCGGTCGCGGACTGCTATCAGTTGCTCGACAACCCCGTCCCGCAGTACCGGGCCCCGGATGGTCAGCCCGCTGAGCCGCTGCCGTAAGGGCGGGTGAGCAGCTCCAGAATGTGGCCGTTGGGGTCGTCGAAGTACACCCCGCGGCCACCATCTCTGGTGTTGATCTCTCCTGGTTGCTGGTGGAACGGGTCGGCCCAGTAGCTCAGGTGCTGCGCCTGGATCCGGCCGAAAATGGTGTCGAACTCGTCCTCGCTGACCAGGAAGGCGTAGTGCTGCGGTCGAATATCCTCTGAGGTGTCCATGAAATCCAGGCTTACCCCGTTGTCCACATTCACCACGAGAAACGGGCCGAACGGAGTCGGCGCGGGTAGACCGAGCAGATCGGAGAGGAAAGTCGCGGCGGCCCGCTTGTCGCGAGCAGCGACAATGGTGTGGTTGAGCTCAACGGCCATGACGACGCCTCCTTCGGCGTAAAGGATACGACCCGTCCTTAATAAGTTCCGACGTTATCGCTGCCGCAAGCGGCAGCCAACCGGCTTCCAGCCTGGCACTGCGCCAGGGCAGAGCGCATCGGAACGCGGAAATCCCCGCTTGGATAGTGATCTTTAGGACGGCAGGAACCGACCCGAACGCTGAACCGCCGGCACCCGCGGCTGCGGCTAGTCAGTGACGTCACCGTGGTTCAGCTGATGGCTGCGGGCTGCCACCAGCCACTGGTCAGGTCCGCCGTCGAAGCGGTGGGCCGGTTGCCGGCGTGCGGCACGTTCGGTGCCCAACGGCTGTGGCTGTCCAGCCAGGCCACGCAGCGGCACCTCACCGATCAGCCAGGCGGCGACCACGGCCAGCAGGGCGATCAGCGCTGCCCAGCGGAACACCTGATCAACACCGGTAGCGACGGCCTGTTGGTAGCTGTGCCGGATCGCGGCGGGTAACCCAGCGAGCATCGCCGGGGTGAGCCGGCTGGGCGCACCAGCACCGGGCAGACCGGCGTGCAGCTGCTGGGCGAACAGGGTGCCGAACACCGACACGCCGAGCGAGCCGCCGATGGTCCGGAACAGGGTGGCCGCGCCAGTTGCAGCGCCGAGATCGGGCTGGCCGACGCTGTTCTGGACCACCAGCAGGGTGGTCTGCATCAGCATCCCCATGCCGACGCCCAGCACGACCATCCACAACGAGGTGGTCAGCTGGCCGGTGCCCAGATCCATGGTGGCCATCAGCCCAAGACCGGCGGACATGAGGCCCGAACCGGCGAGCAGCAGGCCGCGGTAGCGGCCGGTGCGCGAGACCAGTTGACCGCCGAGCAAGGAGGTCACCAGCATGCCGCCCATCAATGGCAACAGCTGCAAGCCGCTGCTGGTCGCCGAGGCACCCTGCACGATCTGCTGGAACTGCGGCAGGAACGTCACCGCGCCGAACATCGCCAACCCGGTGAGGAAGGTCAGCACCACGGC
The DNA here is from genome assembly GCA_035640615.1 of Pseudonocardiaceae bacterium. Taxonomy (GTDB): domain Bacteria; phylum Actinomycetota; class Actinomycetes; order Mycobacteriales; family Pseudonocardiaceae. The sequence goes on along the minus strand of DASQVU010000339.1, from coordinate 2,787 downwards.
GGCGGTGAAATTGCGGCGGGTGAACAGGCGCAGCGGCAGGATCGGCTCGGTCACCCGGCGTTCGACGGCGACGAATGCGCCCAACGCGAGCGCGCTCAGCACACCCAGCCCGAGGATGGGCGCCGAGACCCAGTCGTATTCGGTGCCGCCCCAGCTGGCCAGCAGGGTCAGCGCCGCAACGCCGACGGCAAGCAGGCCGGCGCCCGACCAGTCGACCGACACCTGGCCGCGCCGACCCGGCAGGTGCATGGTCATCGCGGTCACCAGCAGCGCCAGCACGCCCAGCGGCAGGTTGATGTAAAAGGCCCACCGCCAGCTCAAGTGGTCGGTGAGCAGGCCGCCCAGCAGCGGTCCGCCGATGAACGCCACCGGCATCACCGCGGCCATCAGGCCCTGGTAACGGCCCCGCTCCCGGAGCGGGATCAGGTCACCGATGATCGCCATCGCACCGACCATCAGGCCACCCGCCCCGAGCCCCTGAACCCCGCGGAAGGCGATCAGCTCGCCCATTCCCTGAGACAGCCCGGCCAGCGAGGATCCGATCAGGAAGACCACGATCGAGGCCATGAACACCCCCTTGCGGCCGTACAGGTCACCCAGCTTGGCCCACACCGGTGTGGATACCGCGGTCGCCAGCGCGTACCCAGTCACGACCCAGGACAGGTGCGCCAGCCCACCCAGCTCGCCGACGATCGTGGGCATCGCGGTGCCGACGATGAGGTTGTCCAGCATGGCCAGCAGCATGGCGATCATCAGCCCGCTCATCACGGCATAGATCTCGCGCTTGCGCTGGGCGCGTCCGGCCAGCTCTGCCAGCTCTGCCGGCTGCGTCCTGGTCGTGGTCATCAGGGCTTCTCCACTCTGTCGGGTTACTTACTTGTCGACCGGCTAGCTAGAAATGTTAACTAGCCGGGCGACAAGTAAGATTCCTGTTGGTGATGACCGACAAAGGGGGACCCGAGGGACATGGACGAACGGCGCACCGGCACCCGCGAGCAGATCCGAACGCTCGCTCTTGAGCTGTTCGCCGAGCGCGGTTACGACGGCACCTCGCTGCGCGAGATCGCCGAGCGCCTCGGCATTACCAAGGCCGCGGTGTACTACCACTTCAAGACCAAGGAAGAGATTTTGGCCAGCTTGATCGACGACTTCTTCACCGAGGTCGACGAGCTGCTCAGCTGGGCGCGGCAGCAACCGGCCAGCCCCGCCACCCGCGAGCAGGTACTGCGCCGCTACGACGCGCTACTGCACGAGCGCGCCACCCCGCTGGCTCAGTTGTTGCAGGAGGGCCAGGCGGCGCTGCGCGATCTCGCGGCCGGTGACCAGCTGCGCAGCAGGTTCAACCAGCTTGCCGATCTGCTCGTCAACCCCGACGATCCGATCGACGCCCGGCTGCGAGCCCGCCTCGCGTTCGTCGCCCTGCACATGGGCGCGCACCGCTTCGGCGCGGACAACAAGGAAGCCCGCGACGCCGCGCTCGAGATCGCCCTGGACCTCATTGCCCACCCGGGCTAACGGACCGGGCGCAGCGTGTCCGGTTCGCCGAAGGTGACCACCAGGTCGCCGGCCTTGACGATGGTGTCCCGGCTCGGGTTGGGGACCAGCTCACCCGCCGCCCGGCGGATCAGCAGCGCGGTGGCCGAGCCGCATACCTGAGCCACGGTCTGCCCGACCAACTTCGAGTCCTCCGCGACCAGCAGCTCGGCAATCCGCACCGGGCCCAAACCGCTACGCGCGAGGTCGAAGAAGTCGACCACCTCAGGACGCAGCGCGATCAGCGCCATCCGCCGGCCGCTGGTGGCATACGGCGAGACGACGCGGTTCGCCCCCGCCCGGTAAAGCCGGTCGGCGGCGGCATCCTCCGATGCTCTGGCCACGATGCTGATGCCCGGATTGAGGGAGCGGGCCACCAGCGTGATGTAGACGTTCTCGGCATCGGAGTCCACCGCACACACCAGTCCCCGCGCGCGGTGGATGCCGGCGGCCCGCAAGATGGCCTCCGAGGAGGAGTTGCCGATCAGGTACAGGACGCCGTCACGCCTGAGATCCTCCTCGAGCTCGGGCTTGAGCTCGATGACGACGAACGGCACGCCGTCGGCTTCGAACTCACGGGCCGCCGCGCGCCCGACCCGCCCATAGGCGCAGATGATGTGATGGTCACGCAACTCGGTGATCCGCCGTTGCATGGACCACCTCCTCGATCCCTGGACGAGTTTCCCATCGATCAGCGCGCTGGCCAGCACCCCGAGGACCGCCAGAAAAACCGTGACCCCGAACAACGACAGGCTCGCGGTGAAGATCTTCGCACCGTCCGAGAGCGCCACCGGTGTCGCGAACCCCTCGGTGGTCAGCGCGGAAAGCGTGAGATAGACCGCGTCCACCAGGCTGAAACCGAACAGCTTGTAGCCGATCAAGCCATAGCCGAGCAGGCCGGCCACGCTGGCCAGCAGCCACGTCCAGCCGGCGACACGGCTCATGGCGCACCAGCTCAGGCGGTGAAGGCTGCGGCCGCCTGCCGGCGGCCTTCGGCGGCGAGATCGAGGAACCCGTACGTGCCCCTCTCGAGCAGTTCCCGGCCGGCTTGGATCAGCGCGGCGGTAGCCACCTGGTTGAACGCTCCCCCCACGGAGATGCGGGCCACCCCGAGCTGCACCAGCTCCGCCACGGGAGGTGCACCGGGAACGGTGAGCACGTTGACGGGCCGGTCGACCGAAGTGATGACGCTGTGGATATCGCCAGCGGCACGCAGGCCGGGGGCGTACAGGACCTCTGCACCGGCCTGCTGGT
>DASQVU010000338.1:0-4212 GCA_035640615.1 Pseudonocardiaceae bacterium | reverse complement strand
GCTGATCGAGGGAAGAGTCGTGATAGATCTGATCGTGCTGGGGTTCACGAGCTGGGAGCTGGCGGAGGAAGCGCGCCGCCGGGGTATGGAGCTGGACCGGGCGGTCGTGCTGGACCTCGACGGCGCTGCGCTGGCCTACCGTCGCGTAGATGGCCAGGTCGAGCGCACTCAACGGTTGAGCCTGGCGGGGAAGGGAGCAGTCCAAGGCGCCGTTGGTGGCGGGCTGCTCGGAATGGTCCTGCTCGCCCACGCCACCGGCCAGCGGCACGCGGAGCGCTGAACCCGGGCAACAACCCTTCGTCGGCCCAAATCACCGAAGCCTCCAGATGAGGCCCGGGTCCGGCTGTCACTGGTCACGTAACTTCAGGCTAGAAACCCGGTCGGCGGGTACCTGAGCTACATGAGAGCAAGTTTTCGTCTCGGGCGGATCGCCGGAATTCGCGTCGGTGTGCACTGGAGTGTCCTGGTGATCTTCGCGTTGATCGCCTGGGGCCTGGCGGCGTCGCGCTTCCCAGCCGTATATCCCGAATACGGTACCGGCGCCTACGTCACTGCGGCGGTGCTGACCGCGGTCGTGTTCTTCGCGTCGCTGCTTGCCCACGAGATGTCGCATGCGCTGGTAGCACGGCGCAACGGCCTAGGCGTGGAGGACATCACGTTGTGGCTGTTCGGCGGGGTGGCCCGGTTATCCGGGGAAGCCCGCAACCCGGGAGCCGAGCTGCGCATCGCCGGCGTGGGCCCACTAGTGAGCCTGTTGCTCGGCGTGGTCTTCTTCGGGGTAGCCGAAGCGCTGCGGGCCAGTGGTTACCAGGGCCTGGTGCTGGCCGGCTTCGCGTGGTTGGGAGGCATCAACGTCGCGCTGGCGGTATTTAACGTGATCCCGGCCGCGCCGCTGGACGGCGGCCGGCTGCTGCGATCGATCATCTGGTGGCGCACCGGTGACCGGCTCAAGGCCACCCAGTGGGCTAGCGGGGCCGGTCAGGTCTTCGGCTGGGTGCTCGTCGCGCTGGGCTTGGTCACGTTCTTCACCCGCGGCGCCTTCGGGGGACTGTGGCTCGCGCTTATCGGTTGGTTCCTCGTCGGCGCGGCCACCGCGGAAAGCCAGCAGGCCACCGTCCGTGACCAGCTCGGCGGGCTGGCCATCCGGGATGTCATGACCCCGAACCCGGTGACCGCCCCGGCATCGATGACGGTCCAGGACCTCTTAAACAGTGACCTGATCCGGCACCGGTACTCCTCATTCCCGCTGACCGAGGACGGTGCAGCTTCGATCGGCTTGGTCACCTTCACCCAGATCCGCCGAGTCCCGCCGCAGGCCCGGGCGACCACCCAGCTGCGCGAGATCGCCTGCCCGCTGGAGCAGGTGGCGCAGGCCCGACCAGAGGACCCGGCGGCCGATCTGCTGCCCCGGCTCAGCGAATGCGCCGAGGGACGCGCCCTGGTGCTCTCCGACGGCAAGCTGGTCGGCATCCTCTCACCGTCTGACATCAGCCGTGTGCTGCGTTGGATGGGTGTTCCCGGCGATGCACGTGTTGGGCAGGGCTCTGGCCGCCTGCCACGACTCAGTGGCTAGGCGGCAACAACCAGCCGTCTACCTTCGCTGGTGTCGTAAGCATGTTTTGGTGTTGAGGGCGGGGAGACGGCGATGCTCGCTGAGGGGACCCTGGGCGTGGTCTATGACGTCGACGGTGTCCTGCGACTGGGGACGCTTCGGCGCCAGTTGCGCCGGATCCGCGGCCTGGTGCGATCGTCGACTCGTGACCATCGCTCGGTGTTGGGTATGCCCCATGCCGTTCGGGCTCTAGGGGCCGAGCAGCCCGACGCACCGATGTTCTACCTGACTGCTGTACCGATCAGTCTCGCCGGACCCTTCATGGGTCTACTGGAGCGGGACGGGTATCCATTGGGCACGGTATTGATGGCAGATCGGGCACTGGCACCGTGGTGGCTGTTCGGCGGCGGCATCTCGCATAAGCGGGCCGTGCTTGACCGCCTGATAGAGGCTAGGCCGCAGGTGCGGTGGGTGCTCATCGGTGACGACGCCGGGCACGACCCGGACCTTTACACCGACCTGGCTCGCCGAGCACCAGATCGAGTGGCCGCGATCGGATTGCGACAGGCGCTCGACCCGGGCAGCTATGGGACAGGTCAACCGTTGCACCCCGAGCGAGTGAACGGTGTCCCCGTCGTGCGGGCACCGAACGGCGAGGAGCTCCTACCGCTGTTGCGAGCGAGCCTGGGGCTGGGACAGCCGCGCAGCGCTGGAGTGCAGGATTGGTTTCTCACGCGGTCTGAACGTGGCAATGACGCGACCCGATTACGGGCGTGGACGGAGGGCAACGCGGTACGTCCGCTCGTGCATGGACGCACATACTTCTCGGTGCTCCTCGCGGCCCTGGCCAGCGCCGGGGCAGGCGATTCGGTGCTGCTGTCAGGCTGGCGAGCAGACTGTGATGAGCTACTCAGGGAGGGCGCCCACACGGTCTGCGAGGCGCTGTCTGGCGCGGCACGGCGCGGGGTGCTGGTGCGCGGGCTGCTGTGGCGATCTCACCCGAGTTCCCTCGGGTATTTCTTGGAGACCAACCGAAACCTGGCCGCCGACGTCGCCGCCGCAGGCGGCGAGGTGCTGCTCGACCAGCGGGTTCGCCCGCTGGGTTGTCACCATCAAAAGCTCGTGGCAATCCGGTATCCCCAGCGTCCCCCCGATGATGTCGCCTTCCTCGGCGGGATCGATCTGGCTTTGGGCCGCCGTGACGATGCCATGCACGGCGGCGACCCGCAGCCTGTGACCTGCAGCGCCCGCTTCGGCCACACCCCCGCCGAGCATGACGTGCAGGTCCAGCTTCGGGGACCGGCGGTGCGCGAGGTAGAAGACGTCTTCCGTGAACGCTGGGAGGATCCCAGTCCGCTCTCCCGCCTGCCCTGGCAGGTTCTCTTCGATCGGTTCTGCGGCTTAAGGCGGATCGCCCCGCCGCTGCCCCCCGCGCCGCCCGACCCGCCGCAAGCCGGTACCTGCGCCGTGCAAATCCTGCGCACTTATCCCACCCGCCGGCCGCGATCACCCTTCGCGCCCCGGGGTGAACGCAGCCTCGCGCGGGCCTACGCCAAGGCCCTGAGCCGCGCGCAGCGCATCGTCTACGTCGAGGACCAATACCTGTGGTCCGTCGACGTCGCACGCATCTTCGCTGCCGCCCTGCGGCGCTCGCCACGACTGAACCTGATCGCGGTCGCCCCGCGCTTCCCCGATGTGGAAAACAAGGTTTACCTTGATGCGGCGAGGCTGGGACACGGTGCGGGGCTAGCCATGGTGTATCAGTCCGGCGCCGATCGTGTGCAGATCTTCGATGTCGAGAACCATCAGGGGTGGCCCGTCTACGTGCACGCCAAGGTCTGCGTCGTCGACGATGTTTGGGCGATCGTCGGCAGCGCCAACCTCAACTTACGGTCGTGGACGCACGACTCCGAGCTATCCGCCGCTGTGCTGGACGACGAGCGCGATACGCGGGCGCCGGTCGACCCAGGGGGCCTTGGTGATGGTGCCCGGCGCCTCGCCCGTGACCTACGCCTCGAGCTGATGCGCGAGCACCTCGACCTCGACGACGACACCGACCTGCTCGACCCCGACCGCGCAGCGCAGGCACTGCGGGACAGCGCCGCCCGGCTCGATGCCTGGCATGCGGGGGGGCGACTCGGTCGCCGTCCGCCGGGCCGTCTGCGCAGGCACACTCTGGCTCCCCCAGCGGGTCGATCGTCGGCCTGGCTCCGGTGGCTCACCAGACCGGCCTACCGAGCGTTTCTTGACCCGGACGGTCGCCCACTCGCGATGAAACTACGCCGCACCTACTGAGGAGAGTCAAGATCCGCCCAGGCCCACTACCTGGGACCGAAGACGCGATCATCAACGGTAACGATCCGTCCGATCACCCGGGGCGATCAGTGGCAGCAACCAGCCGCTGGAGCGATCGGCATCAACGAGCAGGCCCTTGGTGAACAGGCTCAGCAGTACCGCAAGCAGCGCTCCGAGTGGTCCGAGTAAATAGGACCAGAACACCGAGGGACAGGAATGTCAGCGTCGCCGACAGTCCCACCACGTCACCGAAACCAACTTCGGCTGGATCAGCGACTGGATCACCACGTTGATCACCGAGTAGGCGACGACGGCGAGAATCGCCGGCCGCACCCCGCCCTCGAGCAGGGCCAGGAGCGCAGGGG
>DASQVU010000337.1:0-8271 GCA_035640615.1 Pseudonocardiaceae bacterium | reverse complement strand
GCTGTTGCTGCGCCAGGCCGAGGTGGCCTTGACCGCGCTGACCGGCGAGGCTTCCGCCAAAGACCGGCCGTTTTACCAGGGCAAGGTCGCCGCCGCGGCGTTCTTCGCGCGCAACGTCCTGCCCGAACTCACCGCCCGCCGCCACATTGTGGAGTCGACCGACAACGCCCTTATGGACGTCCCTGAAGAGGCCTTCTGACCGCTTCTCGCTGGGCCCAGCGGGTCAGGGCTCGCAGATGACGTGGGGGACGGGGTCGTATTTCACGGTGCGGGTGTGGCGGGAGAGCTCGGCGTGCGTGGTGGCATCGCGGATCACCCTGGTGTCGCTGGTGGTGAAGCCGCGGGAGCCGGGGGTGGCACTGCACGGCTGGCCGTGGACGGTGTCCGTTTGCGGGTCGGTGTAGTCGGTGCGCGGGCCGGGAATCGACTCCACGTCGACGTGCTTGGTGCCCCAGAGGGTGACCGTGATCGATGACGGGGTCCACGCCGTCTGGATGAAGATCCCGGTGGGGGAGTCATTGCGGAACTTGAGGTCGATGGCGCCCTCGAAGACGGTGGCCTCCCGGGCCGCGGGGTAGCGGCTGATGTAGTAGCTGTGCTCCTTGTGCTCGACGTCGGTCATGCCGGCGAAGTACGTGGCGTTGTACATGGTGGTGGCGAACTGGGAGATGCCGCCGCCGATGCCCCGGCTGGGTCGGCCGTGGTCGATGATCCCGGCGTCGACGTATCCGGTGGCGGCGGTGCGCGGGCCGGTGTATCCGTTGAGGCTGAAGGTCTCTCCCGGCCGCACGATCGCCCCGTTGACCTGTTCGGCGACCCGGCGGATGTTCTCGCCGGAGTCGGCCGCGAACCCGCCGGTGGTGAACGTGCTGATTTGGGTGGTGATGCCCAGGCCGTTGGCTTGTTCGGTGCTCAACGTCGGGGGCAGGGTGACGTAGCTGGCCGCCAGCGAGCGTTGCGCCCCGGAGTGGTGTAGCACGTCCAGCAGCGGCAGCAGGCTGGGGGCCCAGTCGATGCCGCGGCCATCGACCGAGGGCAGCACCACCGGCGCGTCACCCTGGATCAGGATCTGGGCGTTCTTGGCGGGGTGCTGGGTCGATTCCAGCTGGGGGTTCAGTGCAGCGATCACCGTGGGATTGTCGATCGTGGTGGTCAGGCCCCCCTGGCTGTCCGGGGCGAAGCGCAGCGCGGCCGCGATGACGTCGGGTTGCAGCACTGCGTCGCGGCCTTCACCGGTGATCGTGACTGGGGCGGCAACCGCGGGTTCGACGACGTCGTGCAGCGTGGCCTGGACTCCTGCGGCCGTGGTGCGTACCGGTTGGGTGGTCACCGGGGCGATCACCGTACCGCCACCAGGCCACCGCGAGCGGATGAGTTCGGTGGTGGCGGGGACGTCGAGGTGTTGACCGGCGCGTGGCTCGACCGGTACCGGCCGGGGGCCCTCGAAGCGGATCGTGCCCTCTACTGGATCCCGGTCGGTCTGCCCGCGTAGTGCCTGTACGGCCGCGGTCAAAGCGGCGTCGTCTTCGGAGGTGACCACCCCAACTTCGCGGGTGCGCCACAGCGACTGCAGGCGCGTCCACGGGTTGAGGGACTGCTTCCCGGCCTGGTCGAGGGTGGCGGGCCAGTCCAGGGTGAGGCCGGCTCGGTGCGGGTCGAGGGTGGCGGTGACGTCGCCGGCTTGCACGGTGATCGGGCGGTCCAACCGTGGTTCGAATTGCTCGCGTAGCTTCTGCTCGGCCGCGGTGCGGGACATCCCGCCGACGGGCACGTCTTGGACGGTGACGCCGCGAGGCACCCGGCTGGCGGACCGCGCGACGTCGATGCCGTAAATCAGTCCTAGCAGGCCCAGCGCGGTAGCCGTGGCGATCAGCGTCCGGCGCCGCGCCCGGGTATCCCGGCGCGATGTCTCGATGGCGTGCTCAGCAGCCAGCTCGTCGAATAGCGCCCACGGTTCGGGGGGTGCCGATTTGTCGGGTGGGGTCACAAATACAGGCCTGTTCCGTGTTCGGCGCGCTCGCTGGCCACCGCTTGCAGGTCGCGTTCACGCATGACCAGGTACGTGCATCCACGCACCTCGACCTCGTACTGGTCTTCGGGGTTGAACAACACCCGATCACCGACCTGAACAGTGCGGACGTGATTACCGACGCCGTATACCTCGCCCCAGCACAACCGCTTGGCTACCTGGGCCGTCGCCGGGATCAGGATTCCCCCGCTGCTGCGCCGTTCGCCGTCTTCACCTACCGGACGCACGATGACGCGGTCGTGGAGCATCTGAATCTCGAGCTTGCTCTCAGCCACGGCGAAAGCGTACGTGTTGCCCGTGTCCGCCTCGGTACGGCCTCGGTACGGCCTCGGTACGGCCCGTACCTCAGCGGCACCCCCGCTTCATGGGGTTTGCATGAGAAGGCCCCGTGAGGCTGCCGGGTCGGGGGTCCAACAGCATCACGGGGCTGTCAGTGTCATCGCTGTGTGCCACGGCGCCGTTACAAGCTTCTGCCGACCCGCCGCCGATTCACTCGTTTGGGCTAATCCGTCTGGATCAGCTGGCCAGCCGGCCCAGCAAGAACCGCCCGAAGTGTGGGACGGTGAACGCGATCTGCCCGCGTTCCCCGGAGTAGACCAGGCCTTTTTTGAGCAAGCTGTCCCGCGCAGGTGACAGCGAGGAGGCGCGGCGCCCGAGCTGATCAGCGACCTGCGTGGTGCCGACCGGCTCGTCCCGGCCGCCGGTGAGTTCGGCCATCGATTGCAGGTACTCCCGCTCGGCCGGGGTGGCCCGCTCGAAGCGTGAACCGAAGAACCCGACGGCGAGCTCGCTTTCGGCTTCCGGAGCGGCCACCTGGACGTCGAGCACCCCGATCGGCGACGTCGGGGCGGCGTCCCAGGCGGCCTTGCCGTAGGCCTGCACGAAGTAGGGGTAACCCCCGGAGGTCTCGAACAGCGCGTCCAGTGCCTCGGAGGTGATCGCGGCGTTCTCCCGCTCGATCGGCGCGACCACCGCACGGTCGGCGTCGGCGCGGTCCAGCCGGTCGATCCGCACGTAACGGAACAGCCGCTCCGAGTAGGACTTCGACGCGCTGAGCACCGCGGGAAGGTGCGGTAACCCGGCGCCGACCACCACCAGCGGCGCCCCGGACTGGGACAGCTCGTGGCAGGCGGCGCACAGCGCGGAGACGTCGTCGGGCGCCACGTCTTGCATCTCGTCGATCAGCAGCGCGACCCCGGTGCCGACGTCCGCCGCCAGTTCGGCGACCTCGGTGAACAGCTCCACGAGGTCGATCTCGATGTCGCCGGAGTCGGCCCGGCCCGCGATGGCCGGTACATCGATGCCTGGCTGCCAGCGATCCCGCAACTTGGCATCTTTCGGGGTGGCCCGCAGCGCGAAGGCCTTGAGGATGCCGAGCACCTCCTCGACCCGTTGCGGGGCGCGGTGGCGCAGCGCCAGATCGCGCACCGCCCGGTGCAGTGCGGCGGAAAGCGGGCGGCGCAGCCCGCCCTCAGGCCGGGCCTCGACCTTGCCGGCGCCCCAGCCGCGGCGCATCGCCATCGACCGCAGCTCGCCCAGCAGCACCGTCTTGCCCACCCCGCGCAGTCCGGTCAGCACGAGTGACCGTTCCGGACGGCCCCTCGCCACCCGTTCCAGCACCACCTCGAAGGCGCCCAGCTCGCGGTCCCGCCCGGCGAGCTCGGGTGGTCGCTGACCGGCACCCGGGGCGAACGGATTACGCACTGGATCCACGTCTCGGACCGTATCTGGCTATCTAGCGCAAACCGCAGGTTCGGCAATAAACCCCGATCGGCGTGTCGCTCCCCGGTGTCCGGTGTGTCGCTCCCTGGTGCCTGGTGTGTCGCTCCCTGAGCACGGCCGGCCACGTGCTAGGAGCTCATCACCTCACGGCTGCGTATGGCGTAGCAGCGTAGGTTACGGATGTCGTAGGTGAAGATGTCCAGGCCGGTGAAGCCGCACCGGGACACCAGGGCGCGCAGCGACTCGGCGTCGAACATGGTGTGGTGGGCGTTCCAAATCCAGCGCGGGATACCGTGCGAGTCCACGCCCTGGTGCGCGGCCCGGTCGGAGTGCCCGCCGAGGATCCAGTAGTTCGCCTCGGCGGTGTCGATCTCGCCACGAACCCATTGCCCGGCGATGAACCGGGCGTCCGGCACCCCGATGTCGAGCCGGGCGCCGGGTCGCATCACCCGGGCCCATTCCCGCAGGGTGGGTTCCACCAGCTCGTAACTCTGATGTTCGAGCACATGGTTAGCGCGCAGGGCAGCTATTGAGGCGGTGGCGAACGGCAGCCGGTCGATCCAGCTGATCACCTCGATGTCGGGCAACGGGAGGATGTCTACGTGCACGTCGTAGTCGGGATGCGGCTTCTCGCCCGCACCGATCTCGACCTTCACTGGTGATCGATCTTCTTGATGACTTTTGCCGGGCGGCCTGCAACGACCGTGTAGGGCGCCACGTCGTCCAGCACCAGGGAGCCGGCGGCGACAACTGCATGCTTGCCGATCCGCACTGGGCCGAGCACCATCGCATGGCTGGCCACCCACACGCCCTCTTCGATGACCACGTCGCGCCCGGAACGGGGGAAGGTGGTCTGCCGTTGCCGGCCGAATTTGGTGATGTCGTGGGTGCCGGTGAGCACCGCCACCTCGTGCCCGAAAAAGGCGTACTCGCCGATGGTGATGTCCCCACCGGAGACGTTGAACAGGGCGTTGTTGACGATCGCGGTGGGATCGATGTGCAGCCGGTCCAGCCGGCCGTGCACCCGATACCGGTAGAGCGGATCCTCGCTTTCGCCGTAGGTGAAGCGGTTCAGTTCCTCAGCGACGAGGCGCTGCACGGGACCGCGCAGGACACGGACCAGCAAGTCCTCGAGTATCGACATGATCCAAGACCTTAGCGAGCGTGCGGGGGCGCCAACCCAGCGCGGGTCAGTGTGTCAGACAGCCGCCTGATCAGTGCTTCCGGACCGAAGTGACGCCGAGCCAGCGCACGGTTGCGGGCCAGCAGCGCCGGATCAGGATCGGCGAACCAGGCAGCGAGCGGGGCCGGGTCGTCAACCGGAAACCAGCTGAAGCCCAGGCTGGCGACCTCTCTGGCCACCGGGTAGTCGCCGACCGCCAGCGGCCGGCCGGCCAGCGCGGATTCGATTAACGGGAGGCCGAAGCCTTCCCAGGTGGAGGGCAGCACTACCGCATCAGCGGCGGCGTACGCGTCGGCCATCCGCAACCCGCGGGGGAGACCCCGGAGTACCGGGCAGCGGGCTCGGGTGAGCAGCCTGGCCAGCTGCGGGCCGTAACCGTCCTCGGCGGCTCCGGTCAGCCAGTACACCGCGCCGAGAGCCTCGGCGAGTGTGATCCCGGCGGCGACGTTCTTGCGTGGGATCGCCCGGGTGGGCTGCAGCAGCAGCCGCTGCTTGGGTCCGGCGCCCAACGCGGCGCGGCCGGCGGCCCGATCGCCGCGACGGGGGATGCGGGCATAACCGTGGTAGACGGTGGTCGCGGCAATGCCGCGGATGGCCAGCTGCGCGGCGCTGTGCCGGCTGATCGCAATATGCTGCCAGCTGGGGTCATCAGGTGGCCAGCCGTGCAAGTGCGCGTAATGATCCCGCTCCCAGGGCAGGTCGTGGTGGCGCAGCACCGCGCGACGCCCCCGCAACACTCCAGTGACCACGTCGGTCACCGGCGGGTTCATCGGAAGTGAGCACACGTTCTCCACCACGACCAGGTCGGTACCGCGCAGCGCCCTGGCGAGCTCGTCTGAGCCGGGGCGGCGGGAGTCCAGCGCTAGCTCGGGAACGAGATGATCCGCTGTGCCGGCTCCGGCGATGGTGCGCACCCGGCAGCCCAGCCGGCGTAGTGCCAGCACCCACTGCGCGGCCGCGACCGATACCCCATCCGCCATCCCGAGCCGGAAGGACAAGACGGCGACGGTGGTCACTCGTGAGTGTGTAGCAGTGCTATAACACTGTTTGCCCCTCACGACCCTAGACGTTACAGGGACTTTATTCAGAAAAATCTGCAATAACGTGTGCTTCGGTTCAGTTTGGCCTTAATCATCGTTTCACTGCTAGGGCGAATTCGATATGTCGGGCAGGGCGGGTTGCGGGTCTACCTACCAAGCCCGTAATGTTACTGTTCAGTAGCTAGCACGGGGGTGAGCAATGGCGAAAGCCGAGATGAACAACGTCGATCCGCGGAAGCTGTCCACCGAGGAGTTCGTGGCTCTGCTGGAATCGGCGAACGGTGACATGGATCCACAGGTGTTCGCTCGGCTCATCAAGCATGCCTCCGCCGAGCAGCTCAGCGCGGTGCTTGACGAACCACACCGGCGGGCCGTGCTGCTCGATACGATCTTCAAGCGGATGGCGGAACGGTTCCGTCCGGAGAACGCGCCGACGCGGGATTCCGCGATCCACTGGCGGATCACCGGTGGCCCGCATGGTGAGGACGTGTACGAGACGTGGATCATCGGGACGCAGAGTGGCGCCGTGCCGCAGTGCTCGACCAGCTCGGAGCCGTCACACGAGCCGCGTGTCACCCTGACCATGGCGGGTGACCAGTTTCTCGCGCTGGTTTCCGGAAACGCCTCTCCTACGATGATGTTCTTTACTGGCAAGGTGACGTTGGACGGCGATCTCGGCTTCGCTGCCACGCTGGCCAATATCTTCGATATACCGAATTCCTAGCGCATCTTGCCTAGGACTCCAGTGGTGCCCTGCTGAGGTAGCGGCTCGAAGATACGTGCGGAGCGCTCTCGCAGGCGGGCATGACGCCATCGTCGGACTGAGGTCACCTGGCGGCGCAATCGTCTGAGCGCCGGGATCTGAGTGGCCAGGTGAAGATGGTAGCGCCACAATGGTTGCCGGGTACGGAACCGTTTTGACAGTGCGTAGGCGAACTGGACGCTGTCCTGATCGATGCAGCGTTCCACGTTCTCCAGCCATCGCATGCTCGTCACCGCGTTGCGCTGTACCGCGGTCACTTCGGGAAGCCGCTGGTCTTCATAAGCCTTGAGCGCGGAGTAGAGGTCATCGTGTTCGGCCAGCTTTGTTGCCAGAGTGATCGCGTCGCCAATGGCCAACTTCGTCCCCGAGCCGATCGAGAAGTGTGTGGTATGAGCCGCGTCACCGATAAGCACGACGTTGTTGTGGAACCAGTTTTCGTTGCGGACGACCCGGAAGTTGAACCACGGCAGCCTGTCGCCACTTCGTAGCTGGTTGATCAACGGCTGGCCATGAAGATGGCGTTCGAAGATCTGCTCGAGTAGGCGCATGCTCTGGTCCGCGCCCAGCGTGTCGAACCCCAACCCATGCCAGGTTTCGGGCGGGCATTCGACGATACACGTGCTGCGGTCGGCGTCAAGGTAGTAGGCATGCAGCCATATCCAGCCGGCGGGTGTGCGTTCGAATACGTATGTGAACGCATCGAACACCTTGTATGCGCCAAGCCACAAATACTTGTTTCGACCGAGCGCGATGTCTGTTTTAAAGTCGTTCGCATAGAGCTGCCGGGTCCGGCTGTTCAAGCCGTCAGCGGCAACGATCAAATCGGCGTCGGCGAGCTCTGACAGATCTGTGACCTCTTCTTGGAATCGGACATCGACGCCGACGTCGCGGGCGCGTTCAGCCAGGATATCGAGCAGGCGTTGGCGACCCATGCTCAATCCGTATCCACCGAGGTAAGCCTTCTGATTACTGCCGACGTGCACTTCCACGCCGTCCCACACCCCGGTGGATCGCTGTATCTCACGGGCGCTGACGGGATCATTGAGGTAGAGGCTATCCAGCACGTCGTCCCAGTAGCCGACTCCCCAGCCATAAGTGACACCAGCGGGGTTACGTTCGATCACGGTGATGTCGTGACCCGGTTGGCGCAACTTCGATGAGATTGCGAAGTAGAGACCGGCGGGCCCACCGCCGACACACGCGATACGTAAATCCCCGGTCACTCGGACACCCACCTTACGGTCCGTGAAAGACTCGGTGGCATCCGGTTACTCCCTTTCACTGGACGCGCACCGATCGGGTGCGGACGTCAAGGTCAGGGTATGCCTCTGGCGACACGTTGGCCAGCTTCATCCGTTGCTGGGCGCGCAGTCCGTTACGTAGCGCACTGAGTTCCTGCCGCAATCTGCGCACTGGCGAGAATTGAGTCGCGAGATGGAGGTGGTAACGCCACCGTGGATGACGACCGCGGCGTTTCCACAATGAATAGGCGAACTGGGTGATCGGTTCATCGATGCAGCTCGGCACGTTCTCA
>DASQVU010000336.1:0-2242 GCA_035640615.1 Pseudonocardiaceae bacterium | reverse complement strand
CGTTGGGTGGGGACGTCGACGGATTTCGTGCGGGCGGCTTTGGCCGCCTCGACGGATGCCTGCAAGGCGGTAATGAGGTCGACCGAAGGTTCAGGCTGGGCCGGCGCGGCACGCGGGATGACCTGCTCGCCGTTGACCTTGGCTTCGATCACCGACAGCAACGCCTCGCGGTACCCGTCGTGGTATTCCTCGGGCGCGAAGTCGCTGGACATCGCCTCGATGAGGGTGTCGGCCATCCGGCTCTCCGCGTCCGTGACGGCGACCTCCCGGTCCAGCACGTCGAACTGGGCCTTGCGCACCTCGTCGGGCCAGACCATGGTCTGCAAAGCCAGCAGGCTGCCCCGTGGGCGCAGCACAGCCAGCGACTCCTTGCTCCGCACAGCGATCTTGGCCAGGCCCACTCGCTCGGTGCGCTCCAGCGCGGCGCGCAGCAGTTCGTAGGGCTTGCGGCCGGCCGGCTCGGGTTCGAGATAGTACCCGCGAGCCAGCGCGAGCGGATCAACCTGGTCAGCCGGTATGAAGGCAACCAGCTCTACGATCTTGGTGGTGGGTAGCGGCAGGTCGGCGAAATCCTCGTCGGTGAGCATCACCGTCTCACCGGATGGCAGTTCATAGCCCTTGGCCAGATCGGCGTAAACGACCTCCTCGCCGCACTCCTCGCAGACCCGGCGGTAGCGCACCCGGCCGGCATCCTCCTCGTGCAGCTGATGGAAGGAGATGTCGCGGTCCTCGGTCGCCGAATACAGCCGCACCGGGATGCTCACCATGCCGAAGGCCAGTGCACCCTTCCAGATCGCCCGCATGACACCACACTGCGACACTCCGGCCCGCGTGTCCAGTCCAAGATCTCGGTAACACGGCGTACCGTGATGTAGTTTGGGTAGTTTTCTCTTTCTAGCTCTTCCTCCAGATGGAGGCGTTCGCTATGGCCGTCACCATCATCGCGGCGCTGATCGCAATCGTGGCAGTGGCAGGGCTCTGGCTGCTGTCCGGCATCCGGGTAGTCAGCCAGTTCGAGCGCGGCGTGGTTTTCCGGTTCGGTCGGGTGAGCGGTGCGCCCCGGCAGCCGGGGCTCACCTGGGTCACCCCCGGGGTGGAGAAATTGCGCAAGGTCAACATGCAGATCGTCACCATGCCGGTGCCCGCCCAGGACGGCATCACCCGTGACAACGTGTCGGTGCGGGTCGACGCAGTGGTGTACTTCAAGGTCCTCGACCCGGTGAAGGTCGTGGTCGACGTGCAGGACTACCTGCAAGCCGTCTCCCAGGTCGCACAGACCTCGCTGCGCTCGATCATCGGTAAGAGCGACCTGGACGACCTGCTGTCCAACCGGGAACGGCTCAATCAGGGGCTGGAGCTGCTGATCGACAGCCCAGCGCTGGGCTGGGGAGTGCAGATCGACCGGGTGGAGATCAAGGACGTTGCACTGCCGGAGTCGATGAAACGATCGATGTCGCGCCAGGCGGAGGCCGAGCGGGAGCGGCGCGCGCGGGTGATCAGCGCCGACGGTGAGTTGCAGGCGTCGGAGAAGCTGGCGCAAGCCGCCGCCACCATGTCCGACAGCCCCGCAGCCCTGCAACTACGCCTGCTCGAAACCGTGGTCCAGGTCGCCTCCGAAAGGAACTCCGTCCTCGTGTTGCCCTTCCCCGTCGAGCTCCTCCGCTTCCTCGAGCGCAACACCGCCCGTCCTGACCCAACCCAAGCGCAGTCTGCGGAAGGACTTAGTCAGGAGTGAGGCCGACCTGGTTGAGGTAGGTGCTCATGTTCCAATAGTCACGGTTTTCTCGGATGCGGCCGTTGTGGAGCACGCCGATGGAGACACCGGGGATCTCGAAGCGTTCCCCGGTGGCGGGGAAGCCGTGCTCCTCGTCGTCACCGTCGTTGGTGCCGGTCATGGTCCACTCGAACGCGTAGGCGTCCGCGGTCACGATGGCCAGCTCCAGCGTGAAGCGATAATTACTCGAGAAACCCAGCTCCATGCCGGCGACGAAGTCTCGTACGGCATCGATACCCCGATATTCCTCGCCCAGCCCGAAATCGATATAAACGACGTTGTTTGTCATGAAATCGGTGACGGCAACCGGGTCGTGCGCGTTCCACGCCGCGATATAGTCGTCGATCCACGCCGCCGCGGGATCCCGGCGAAATCCCAGTCTCATGACCACCTCCACTACCGGACGCTAATGGCCACCACACCACTACTGGTACCGACATAAGCGTGCTCGCCTACCAGTGTCGGCGA
>DASQVU010000335.1:0-2042 GCA_035640615.1 Pseudonocardiaceae bacterium | reverse complement strand
TGCTCGGCACCGCCTACGGGCTGGCTGTGCAGCACCTGTTCGGGGGCGCGGTCGGCCCGGCCGGCGCCTACGGACTCGTCGGGATGGGCGCGGTGTTCGCCGGCGCCGCCCGCGCACCGATCACCGCCGTGCTGATCATTTTCGAGTTGACCGGCGACTACACGATCATCTTGCCGTTGATGACCGCGATCGCGCTGGCCACCGGCGTCAGCGCCGTGCTGAGCACGGACACCATCTACACCCTCAAACTTCGCCGCCGGGGTATCGACTTGCTGCGTGGCAGGCCGACCAACCTGATGGAGCTGCTCACCGTCGCCGACGCCATGCAACCCCTACCGGCGGCGCTCACCCCCGAGGTACCGCTGAATGCGATCATCGAGCGGATTGCCACCGAAGGCCGCGATGCGCTGCCCGTGGCCGACCACGAGGGGACCTACCGCGGCACCGTCATCGCCCGTGATGTCGAGGACAGTGCACGGCAGAACGCACTGGAGGCCACCGCGGGGACCCTGGCCCGCGCGGTGCCCGTCCTCCATCCCGACCAGAGCCTGGAGCAGGCCCTCGGCCTGCTGGTGCAGCAGGACCGGTCGGGGCTACCGGTCATTTCCACCGACGATGGTCGGATTTGCGGCTGGCTGACCCACCGCGACGTGCTGGCCGCTTATAACTCCCGGCTGCACCACGGGCTGGCGCGAGTGGTGCCATCGCGCCGGGTTTCGGCGGGTGGTTCCGTCACACGCCTGCAGGGCTACCGGGTCGTCGACATCGAGCTAGTCGGTGACACGCCACCCGCCGGACAGCGGATCGGGCAGGTCGCCTGGCCACCCGCCGCCCTGCTGATCGGCATCCTTCGCGACGACGTGCCGCTCAACGCAACCGACGACACGCAGCTCACTCAAGGCGACCGGCTGACCCTGCTCATCCCCGCGGACCAGGCAGACCAGGTCGGCGAGCAGCTCCAGCAACGCCCACCGACAGGCGCTGGCTGACCAGCCGGCCCAGTACTCGCAGGTGTAACCCGGGCGCCTATCTGTTGGTGAGGCCGGCGTGCGACGGAGGGTGGCTCGGGTCATGGGATGGACCGGGCGGGGCCGGGCAGCGACCACACGCGTGAGTGGCGCGGCTGCCGCGCGGGCCGCGCCAGCGCCACAGTTGCGTGTGGTCAGCGACGAGTTCTACCCCGACTGGGAGGCCGTGTACCGGGACAACGTCGACCGGGTGTACCGGCTGATGTTCGCCAAGGTGGGGAACCGGCCCGACGCGGAGGACCTGACCGCGGAAGTCTTCCTGGCGGCGTTGCGCCCGCTGCGGGTGTCGGCCAGCGCACCGGAGGTGCGGGCCTACCTGGTCACCACCGCTCGAACCGTGCTGGCGGGATACTGGCGGCGGACGTTGGGCCGGGAGATCACCACCCTCAATGACGACGACGATCTGGAGTCGGTGCCGGCGGAGGCCGCGAGCGCGGACGCCGCAGGGCGGGCGGCGGCGATCCTGGCGGAGCTTCCCGAGCAATACCGGCGCATATTGCAGTTACGGTTCTTGGAGTCCTGCTCGGTGCGCGAGGCCGCAACCGCGCTGGGCGTGAGTGTGGCCTATGCCAAGGTGTTGCAGCATCGGGCGTTGCGGCGGGCCGCACAGCTGATGGAGGTGGACAGGTGAGTGCACGGGGTGCGCGCCGGTTCATCGCAGATCTGCTCCAGGGCCGCCGACCGCGACCGTTTCGAGCTGACGAAGCGGACGCGGGCCAGCTGCGCGCGGCGATCACCCTGCGGGCCGGGCAGCCGGACAGCGCGGTGCCGCGGGAAGAGTTCGTTACCGACCTGCATCGTCGGCTAGCCGCGGAGCTGGCCCGGGATCCAACCCCGGCGCCCCCTGCGGGGGCCCAGCCCCGGCCGGCGGTGGACGGCACCCGCCGGCGGCTTGTGCAAGCCACCTCGATCGCCGCGGCTGCCGCAGCGGTCGGGGCTGTCACCGATCATGCACTGACCAGCCGGAATTCAGCACCGGCCGGAAGTGGCGGGGAGCAGACGTTAATCCCGACC
>DASQVU010000334.1:0-5317 GCA_035640615.1 Pseudonocardiaceae bacterium | reverse complement strand
CGGGCGCGCGCGGCCGGGTCGTCGCTCTTGAAGATGCCGCTGCCGACGAAGTTCCCCTCGGCACCGAGCGCCATCATCAGCGCCGCGTCGGCGGGCGTGGCGATCCCGCCGGCGGTGAATAGCACGACCGGCAACTCGCCGGCCGCGGCGACCTCTCTGACCAGCTCCAGCGGGGCAGCGAGCTCCTTGGCCGCGGTGGCGAGCTCTTCGGGGCCCATGGTGGTCAGCGCGCGAATCGCGGTGCGGATCGCCCGCATGTGCCGGGTAGCCTCGACGACGTTACCGGTCCCGGCTTCCCCCTTGGACCGGATCATGGCGGCTCCCTCGGAGATCCGCCGCAGCGCTTCACCAAGATTGGTGGCGCCGCACACGAACGGCACCGTGAAGGCGAACTTGTCGATGTGATGAGCCTCATCGGCTGGAGTCAGCACCTCGGACTCGTCGATGTAGTCGACCCCGATCGCCTGCAAGACCTGGGCCTCGACGAAGTGGCCGATGCGGACCTTGGCCATCACGGGGATGGACACCACATCCATGATCGACGCGATCATGTCCGGATCGCTCATCCGAGCCACCCCGCCTTGGGCCCGGATGTCGGCGGGTACGCGCTCCAGTGCCATGACAGCGACTGCGCCCGCGTTCTCCGCGATCCGGGCCTGTTCCGGCGTGACCACGTCCATGATCACACCGCCCTTGAGCATCTCTGCCATCCCGCGCTTCACCCTTGCGGTGCCAATCTGGCGCTCGGTGGTGCTGTTGTCGGCGAGCACGGTAAATTCGCTCCTCACGGCAGTGGCACGAGACAGCCACGGGTTGCCTCGCCTCGATCGTACGTCGAGGCTGGTGCCAGCGTCGCGGATGGATGCCGGCGGGGGGTTGCCCTCGACCGGCGCACCGGTGTGAGATCGACCACACGATCCGGACAGCTGAGGGTGGGAGTTCATGGGCATCAAAGGCAGCGGCGAGCGTGCCGATTCGGCCCTGGCGGCACAGGACCCGTCGGTGCTCCGCAATGTGGCCCTGGTCGGGCCCTCTGGCGCAGGGAAGACGACGTTGGTGGAAGCACTGCTCGCAGCCACCGGCGTGATCAGCCGCGTCGGCACGGTCGCGGACGGCACCACCGTTTGCGATCATGACCCGGCCGCAGTACGCCAGCAACGGTCGGTGACGCTGGCCATCGCGCCGCTGCAGCATGCCGGCATCAAGATCAATCTGGTGGACACGCCGGGTTACGCCGATTTCCTGGGCGAGCTGCGGGCCGGCCTGCGCGCGGCTGACTCGGCGCTTTTCGTAGTGTCCGCCGGGGAGGACGTCGACCCTTCCACCGTCGCGCTGTGGCGGGAGTGTGCCGCAGTGGGGATCCCCCGCGCCGTGGTGGTGAGCCGGCTGGACAATCCGCGGGCCGATCTGGACAGCGTCACCGCCGCGTGCCGGGCGGCCTTCGGCGACGGGGTACTGCCGCTGTATTTGCCGGTGCGGGACAGCTCCGGTGCGGTGACCGGTCTGGTCGGGCTGCTATCTCAGCGGCTGTTCGACTACAGCAAGGGCTACCCCCCCGCCGAAGGCGGCATAGATAGCGCCATCGATCAAGACGAGTTCGCCGTGGCGCGCAATGAGCTTATCGAGGGCATCATCGCCGAAAGCGAGGACGAGTCCTTGATGGAGCGCTACCTCGACGGCGAAGACCTCGAGGTCGACGTGCTGATCAACGACCTGGAGACCGCGGTGAGCCGCGGGACTTTCCATCCGGTGATCCCGGCCTGCGCGCACACCAGTGTGGGGCTCGCGGAAATCCTGGAATTGCTCACCCGGGCCTTTCCCTCCCCGCTACAGCGCACCCCACCTCAGGCCACCCGTCCAGACGGCTCACCGCACCCGGCGGTGGCGGTGGATCCGAGCGCACCACTGGTCGCGGAGGTCGTCCGCACCACCGTGGACCCCTACCAGGGGCGGGTATCGCTGGTGCGGGTGTTCTCCGGAACGTTGCAGCCGGACCGTCCGGTGCACGTGTCCGGGCACGGATTGGCCGACCGCGGCCATGCCGACCATGACGTCGATGAGCGGGTGTCCCATATCTATAGCCCCCTGGGCGGCACGCTCAACGAAGTGCCGTACTGCGTGGCCGGGGACCTGTGTGCGGTGACCAAGTTGTCGTCCGCGGAAACCGGGGACACCTTGTCGGCGCCCCACGATTCGCTGCTGGTGACGCCGTGGACGATGCCCGAGCCGCTGCTGCCGGTGGCGGTGGTGGGTCGCAGCCGCAGCGATGAGGATGCGCTGGCTCGCGGGCTGGGCCGGCTGGTGGCCGCTGACCCGACCCTGCGGCTGGAACGCAACGCTGAGACCAAGCAGATGGTGCTGTGGTGCATGGGCGAGGCGCACGCGGACGTCGTGCTGTCTCGGCTACGCGCTGGCGGGGCCGATGTGGATACCGAGCCAGTGATCGTGCCGCTGCGGGAGACCTTCGCCGGCCCGTCGAAGGGGCACGGCCGGCATGTCAAGCAGTCCGGCGGGCACGGCCAGTACGCGGTGTGCGACATCGAGGTGGAGCCGTTGCCCCGGGGCTCCGGGTTTGAGTTTGTGGACAAGGTGGTCGGTGGAGCTGTCCCGAATCAGTTCATTCCGAGCGTGGAGAAGGGCGTCCGGGCTCAGATGGAGCGCGGCCTGTCCAACGATGGCTTCCCGCTCGTGGACCTGCGGGTAACCCTCGTCGACGGCAAGGCGCACAGCGTCGACTCCTCCGATGCCGCGTTCCAGACGGCCGGGTCACTGGCGCTCAAAGACGCCGCGGAGAAGGGCAGCGTGGTCACGCTCGAACCGATCGACGATGTCGAAGTGCGGATGCCCGAGGAGCATCTGGGTACCGTGCTGGGCGACCTGTCCAGCCGGCGCGGCCGGGTGCTGGGCACCGAGACCGCCGAGGATGGCCGCATGCTGGTCCGCGCCGAGGTGCCCGCGGCCGAGCTGCTCCGCTACGCGGTGGACCTGCGCGGGTTGACCTCAGGGACCGCGGTGTTCACCCGGCGCTTCTCCCGTTACGCCCCGGCGCCGTCCAGCTCGAACCCGTAAGCCGGCAGCGCGGGTTCGACGATCTCGAAGTAGCGAGGCAACGGCGCGGTGCCGGCCAGCCGCAGCCAGCGCACCAGGCGGCGCGAACGCAACGCGAGGGTGTCCCGTACCGCGTCGTTGTAGACCCGCCGAGCGATCACTACGGCCTGCTCCGCGTCGGCCAGCCGCCCGGCGCAGGCTGGTTCGAGCCTGCCTCGATCCAGCGCCGACAGCGCCCGGCCGAGCTCATTTTCGACCTCCTCCCGCGCCGACGGCCCAGCCAGCAGCGCTGCGTGGGCGGCATAGCGGAGTGCACCGTAGCCGTGCACGACGCTGGCCACGACAGCCCGGCGGTACAGGGCGGCGTCAAGCGCGGCCCACGCCGCATCGGTACGCACATGTAACCGGTCCAACCGGGTCGCGGCGTGCATCGCTCCCACCGCGGCGCCCATCAGCCCGGCGGTTACCGCAGCCCAGGCAATTCGCATCGGGCGACCCTAACCAGACCGCTACCGGCTGCGCGCAGCGCCGGGTCCGGCTAGGAACCGGCGCGGGTCGGCGGCCACCGCGCTGTGATAAACCTGCAGTACCCGGCGGGCTACCACCGGCCAGTCCCACATCGCTGCCCGCCTGCGGCCGGCGGCTGCCAGCGCGGCTCGCCTGGCCGGATCATCGAGCAGGGCAGCGATCGCCGCGGATAGCGCGTTCGGTGAACCAGCCGTGACCAGCACGCCGGCCTTCCCGTCATCGAGCACGAGACGGAAGGCATCGAGGTCGCTGGCAACTACCGGCGTTCCGGCGGCCATCGCCTCAGTGAGCACGATGCCGAAGCTCTCTCCTCCGAGAGCCGGCACGCACAGCAGGTCGACGCTGGCTAACATCGCCGCTTTGCCCTCATCGTCGAGCGGGCCCAGCACGTGAATGTGGGATGCCAGCGCCGAGCCGGCAGCGCGGAGCAGCGCCTCGGCGTCTCCGTGCCCCACCACCAGCAAGCGCAGATCGGGTCGGGTCGGGATCAGCGTGCGCAGGGCTGCCAGCAGTACCGGGAAGCCTTTGCGGGGCTCACCGAAGCGGCCCACGAAGCCGATAGTTCCTCCGCTGCGCGGGTACCCGGCCAGCGGTCGCGCACCCGACAGTTTCGATACGTCGACCCCGTTGGGTATCTCCACCGCGTCCCCGCCGAGGTATTCGACATGGACCCGCCGGGCCAGCGGCGACACGGCGATCCGTGCGGTGATCTTTTCCATGGTGGGCTGAAGGAGGCCCTGCGCCGCTGCTAGGGCCCGCGAGCGGCCGGTGGCGAAGTGGAAGGTGGCAACGACGGGTGTTTCGGCGAGTGCCAGCGCGATCAGCGACAGGCTCGGTGCGACCGGCTCATGCAGGTGCAGCAGGTCGAAGTTGTGGTCATTCATCCAGCGCCGGGCCCGGTTGAGGGCACCCGGCCCGAAGACCAGCGAAACGACCGATCCGTTGTACGGCACCCGGATGCCCCGTCCTGCCGGCGTGACGAACTCCGGTAGTGACTCCGGTGTGTTGTTGGCCCCGGTCGGGGCCAGGACCTCTACCTGGTGGCCGAGGCCACGCAATCCCTTGGCCAAGCCCAGCACATGCGCCTGCACCCCGCCCGGTGCGGCGAGGGAGTACGGGCAGACCATCCCGATCCGTAACAAGGTCCCTGCTATCCCACGTCACGAAGGTGCGTGGCGGGCAGGTCATCGATCCACACCGGCTGCAGCATGTGCCAATCCTGCGGGTGCGCGGCGATATCTCTGGCGAAGCAGTCCGCCACCGTTTGGGTGGCTTGGCGCACTGCTGCCCGGCCCAGCACGGGAACCGGTGGGTGAACCCGGAAACCCCAGCCATGCGGGGTGAACCAGGAGCCGACCACCAGCAGCGCAGCTCCAGTTGCGGCGGCCAGCCGAGCCGGACCCAGTGGCATCCGCGCGGCGATTCCAAAGAAATCCACGGTCATCCCGGCACCGGTGAGGTCACGATCGCCAAGCAGGCATACCACCCCACCAGAACGAAGCCGGCGTAGCAGCCGGGGAATGGGATTACCCGCCCCGGTCAGCGGGACGATATCGAACCCGAGCGCCGCGCGGTAATCGACAAAACGCTGGTAGAGCTCTTCAGGTGCGAGGCGCTCCACCACCGTGCTGAAGGTGCCATGACGGCGGACCAACCACAATCCGGCCATATCCCAGTTACCGCTGTGCGGCAGCACCAGCACCGCCCCGCGGCCGGCGCGCAGCGCGTTGTCCAGATGCTC
>DASQVU010000333.1:0-2163 GCA_035640615.1 Pseudonocardiaceae bacterium | reverse complement strand
GACGAGACTTGCCATCCTATAGGATGGTAGTAGGATATCCTGGGGGATGGTCGTGGGATGGTGGGAGGGTCCATGGCTGAGGTCGACAAGAGCGAGAAAATCACCATCAACATCGGACTGGTTGACCTCGGTCAGATCGATCTCCTCGTCGATGAGGGCTTCTACGCCAACCGCACAGACTTCATCCGTACGGCAATCCGGCGCCAGCTGGAAAGCCGGGCGGCTGCGGTGAACGACACGATAGTGCGCCGCACGCTGACACTTGGCACCCAGCACCTCAGCCGCCGCGATCTCGAAGAGCTCCGCGACGCCGGGCAGATGATCGAGCTGCGAGTCCTGGGGTTGGCGACCATCGCTGACGACGTCACTGCTGAACTCGCGCTGGCCACGATCGCCTCGGTGGAGGTTCTCGGCGCCTTCCGAGCACCGCGGGCGGTCAAGGCTGCCCTCGCCCCCCGCACCGTCCCCTGAGCAGCTGCCGCACTCGCCAGCACGACGCGGCCCGCCAGCACACGCCGTTATGCCAACCGGCATCACCGATACCACACCCTCCGAGGGGCTCACATGGACCACGATCGCGCCGCCAACATGTCCGAAGCACTCAGGCTCACCCGCACCGGACAGCTGACCGAGGCGCTGGCCGTGCTCCAGCGCACGCTGGGCACCGCCCCTGCGGCCGCGCCCGACCACACCAGCCGGCGACGTTTTGGGCACTCACTCGGCGAACGGCTATCAGGCGGATACCACACCTCACCACTCGAGCACCCCGCCGCTCGCGGGCTCTTCGACACACTCCGCGCCACGCTGGGCACCCAGCTGCCCGCTGATCTGGCCGACCTACCGAATGACCTGCCCACCGCCAGCCGCCGCAGCGCGCACCTGGCAGCAGCCGTGGCACCCGGCGGCGAGATCCGCCACCTGCGCTACACCGCCGCAGCCGGGACCCGAAGCTATGACCTCTACATCCCCACCGGCTACCGCAGTACGCCGGTGCCGCTGGTCGTCATGCTGCACGGCGGCAAGCAAAATGCCACCGACTTCGCCGCCGGCACCCGGATGAACGAGTTCGCCGAAAAGCACACCTTCCTCGTTGCCTACCCCCAGCAGTCCCAAACCGCCAACAGCGGCGGCTACTGGAACTGGTTTTCCCCCACCGACCAGCAACCCACCTCCGGCGAGCCGGCGATCATCGCGGGCATCACCCGCCAGGTCATGACCGACCATACGATCAACCCCACCCGGGTGTACGTCGCCGGACTATCCGCCGGCGGCGCGATGGCAGCAGTAATGGCCGCCACTCACCCCCACCTCTACGCCGCGGTCGGGGTACATTCCGGGATCGCCTACGGCGCGGCACACGACGTCCCATCGGCGTTCGCCGCCATGCGCACAGGTGGCTCACCGGCCCCAGGCGGCCCTGTGCCATTGATCGTCTTCCACGGCGACCGCGACCGGATCGTGGCTCCCGTGAACGCCGAAAACCTCATCGCTGCCCGGCTGATCACGGCCACCACCTCAGTCTCGGAAACCACGCACCTCACCGACCAGACCCACCACGCCTGCACCCGAACCGTGCACACCGACATCAACGGCACGGTCCTGGCTGAATCTTGGACGGTGCACGGCGGCGGACACGCCTGGTTTGGAGGCAGCCCAATCGGGTCCTACACCGACCCCATGGGACCCGACGCATCCGCCGAAATGGTCCGCTTCTTCCTCACACACCGCGGTCACATCTAACCTAAGCAACGGTGTCCCCCTCAGCAGTCACCTCGGTGACCGCCACCCCGATCCCGCATCCGAAAGCATGCTGCGCGGCTTTGAAGTGAGCAGATAAACCAGTCCGGCTAAGCCTGCGACTTAATGCGACCAGTCACAAACTGGCTCCGCACTTTATTGAGGTGAGTCAAAGACCGAACACGAGCTCGCCGTTCTCCACACATTCCGGGGGCAAGCTCTCTGACCGGTACCAGTGGGTTCTCAACGATGCGGCCTGTGGATCTGGTGCAGATGTTTTCTGTTTGTGTGGTGGGTGACGAGGGGATCACCTGAGCCGGTGTTTGCCCCGTCTGACCCGATTATCACCGGAAACGACGCCGTCCTCCTGCGGTATGCGCATTGCGGCAGCCAGCAGGCTACTACGGCCGATCATCGCCACATGTT
>DASQVU010000332.1:0-6907 GCA_035640615.1 Pseudonocardiaceae bacterium | reverse complement strand
GGATCCCGGCAACGGTGCGCCACAGGTGCTCGGCCTCGTCATCGTTGGCGTACACGGTGACCCAGATGCGGTCTGGGGCAAACCCGTAGCCGCCGGCATCGACCGGGCCGGTCACCAGTTGCCACGCGTACTCGATCGCCCCTTGCTTGAAGTAGTCGCCGAAGGAGAAGTTGCCGGCCATCTGGAAGAAGGTGTTGTGCCTGGTGGTCTTGCCGACCTCGTCGATGTCCGGGGTGCGTACGCATTTCTGGATGGAGGTCGCCCGGCTATAGGGAGGTGTCGCCTGGCCAAGGAAATAGGGCTTGAAGGGCACCATGCCGGCATTGACGAACAGCAGGTTCGGGTCGTCGACCAGTAGTGATGCGCTAGGCACCACCGTGTGTCCGGATCGTTGGAAGTGATTCAGGAATCGTTGGCGGATCTCGTGGGTCTGCACTGGGCCGTCCTCAAGAGCTAATGGCCTCGAAAGCCGATAGAGAGCGCAGGTGCATAGCGATTCAGCCTGCGACCACGAAGCAGCCGCTCACGCTCGATACGCTCCGATGCGGGTGTCGATACCGGTACGCGCAGCGACGGCCGCGTGAAGCTCAGCCTCGCGCTCCACCATCCCGGCCCGGACATCGGCACCGAAGGAGCCCATCGCGGTGGCCAGTTCGCGCATCGCGTCGCTGATGTTTTCCGCTGCACCGGCCGGTGTCATGCGCCGGGCTTTGGCGCTGGCCTTGCGACTGGCCACAACTCCAGCAGCAATTCCCAAGCCGAACCAGAGTATCCGCTTCACCGCGTGTCCTTAGTCCCGACGGCGCCCGCGCGGCCGGCGGCCAGCGTCTTTGCGCTTGCGGCGGCTCATCGCCTTGCTCACGCCATAGGATAGCGCCGCGACGCGGACCAGCGGCCCGCCCAGCGTGGCGGTGAACAGCGAGGTCAGCGCGGACACGTTACCGGTCACCACCTGAGCGTTCGCAGTGATACCGTCCAGCCGCTCCAGTTGGTGATTGACGTGCGTGACGGTGGTGTTCGCACCGCTGAACAGCGGATCGGCTTCCGCACTGGCCTTGCGGATCGCCTGCGTTGCCTCGTCCAGAGTGCGGCCCAGCTTGATCAGGGGCACGGCGAGCAGTGCCACCAGAACTACGAACGCGCCAGCGGCAATCAGCGCGGCGATCTGACCTGCCGACACGGGTCCTCCTTGGCCGAGGGCAGCTGGGCGATCAGGCTACCGGGCCCGCTCACGCGCCGTCATGGTGGGCCGGGAGTTGAAGCGGGCGCACAGATGAGCTGGGCCGGGTGTGGGTGGCTGAGGAAGTCGTGGTGGGAGATCTCCCAGCCGTATGCACCGGCCAGCGGAAATACCACCAGATCGCCGATGCGCAGCCGCTCCACCCAGACCTGCCGGGCCAGCACGTCGCGGGGTGTGCACAGCTCACCGACCACGTCGATGCACTGTGCGTGCACCTCGGGCCGGGCGAAGGGGTAGCCCCACTGCTCGACCGGCAGCACCGCGAACGGGTGGCTGTATCCCCACGCGGCGGGCAGCCGGAAGTGGTGAGTTCCACCGCGGAGCACCGCGAAATGGCGGCCGTGGGTGCATTTGAGGTCGATGACCTCCGCGGCGTACCAGCCGGCCTCGGCCACCAGGAACCGGCCCAGCTCGAAGATCAGCCGGAGGCCGCCGGGCAGCTGAGTGATCGCCGCACCGAGTCCCGCGGAAAATGCCGCCAGGTCGAAACCGTCACCGCCCGTGTACGGCACGCCGATACCGCCCCCGACGTCGACGACGTCCAGGTCGATTCGATGCCTGGTCGCCTGGTGCAAGCACCACGCCACGGTGTCGATCACGAAGGAGGCGTGCGCCTGGGCGTCGAGGTTGTTCGACACCGCATGCAGATGGAACCCGCGCAGCGTGACGGCTGGCGAGGCGCGGCACAGCTGGATCGCTTCCGGCAGTAATGCCTCATCGATACCGAACTGGGTGGCGGTCCCGGCCATCCGCAGCCGCCCAGGCAGACCGCCGCCACGTCGGTTGATCCGCAACGCCACCGGAACCCGGGCACCGAGCTCGGCACCGATCAGCCCGGCTCTGCGAAGCTCGTGCAAGCTCTCGACATTGAGCAGCTCCACGCCGGCCCGCAGCGCACTGGCGATCTGCGCGTCTGTCTTGGCCGGTCCCCCGAACGCAAGGCGCGCTGCGCCGGCGGCAATCGCCTTGCGGATCTCGCCCAGCGAGGCAACTTCGAACCCGTCGACCTGAGTCGCCAACGTGCTCAGCACTTCGGGATGGCTGTTCGCCTTGACCGCGTAGTACAGCTCGCATCGCCCGGTCAGCGCTGCGCGCACCGCCTGCACCTGGCTCACCAGCGCGTCCAAGTCATAGACGTAGGCGCATACCGGCTCGCCGGTTGCGGCCTGCCCTCGCAGCAACGCGCCCACCCGCTCCCAAGCCGGTCCCGGGGGTTGCTGGGCTCGGGCCGTCAACGGGTTAGCCGGTGCAGCGGGTTGCACACTGGTACATATTGGTCACCGGCGGTTCGATCCAGGCGCATCCGGGCGAATGCCTTGACCGGCAGGGTGGGTCCGAACAGCACGGCGCGGTCGGTGGCGACGTCCTCACGCAGGTCTTGGTCGGCCTCCAAGTCGGTGAGCAGCTGCGCCACCAGCGCTCCGACGCGTTCCCACACCGGCTGCGGATCGACGCCGCACCGCGTCACGAGGTGGGCAACGATCTCTCCGAGGTGGTTCGACAGCGCCGTGTAAAGCGCCTTGGCGCGCATCACCGCAACGTCGTCGGTCACCGTGACGGCTCCGGGCCGGGGATCCAGTGGTAGCCCGTGCCGGCGCAGCCGTGGCGGGTAGATCCGCATACCACCCCAGTCCCGCAACACCAACCGGGTGGGTACCGCGTCGACGAACGTGAAGATGCAGTTTTGCAGGTGAGCCTCCACCGCGATGCCGTACTTCGTCATCAGGGTCACGGACATGGGCAGCAGCAGCGCGGCGTACTCCTCGGCGAAGCGCGAACCCGCAGCCGCGAGATCAGCTTCGCCGCGAGTCCGCCTGTACCGGGTGACGAGCTCGACGAGCAGGGTGGAGCCCGTCACTGGTGCGTGGGCCGGCAGCGCGCAACCAGGCACGGGCAGTTCATTCGGCTCCAGGTAGCCGGACAACTCCCGGCGCACGAGCGCGGACAGCGCGCGGGAGCGGCGGTCGGGATCCGGATCATGCTGCGGGGGCCGGTAACTCGCGCCGGCGAGCTCGTCCAGCAGGACAATCCGGCCGGTCAGCAGCGGCTCGCGATCGATGACTCTACGCAGCAGCCGGCTGTACACCGGACCGTTGTTCGTGGTGTGCGCCGAGATCGAGCGCCGGGTGGAGCCGATCAGGGTGTCGAGGGCCGTTTTGACCAGCAGACGCCGCCCCGCCGGCGAGCGCTCCATGAGCAATGTGCGCACGCTGGACGTGGGCACACCGGCTAGCCGGGCGCCGGGCACGGGCACCACCGTGCCGTCGGCGATCTCTTGCGCCAGCAGCGGGTAGACGACCTGCTCGAGCTGCCAGGAATGCACGGGTACGAACACGTACTTCGCGGGGTCGAGCTGGTGTGAACGGAAGTGCGCGTGCACCGCGGTGTCGAGTTTCGGGTATTCGGCCCACAACAGCTGCCCGACATCACGGCCTTGATCATCAGGGGTGGATTCGACGCGTTCTCGCTTAATGGCCACCAGGATCAGATCGGTCGAGGTCTGGGACTCCAGGTCGTGGCGCAGCAAGTCAGCTGGCTGCATGCCCAGCCGGCCGCGCCCGCACGGGTGCAGGTTGTGGCCTTCGGTGTTGAGCCTTTCGAAGAACACCATCACGTCTTCGGGGGTGTCGTGGGTGGTCAGGCGCTGGGCAAGGTTCACGGTGTCCGGTGCGTCCAGTTCGTTCGCTACCTGGCACAGGGCCAGCCGTTGCTCGTCGGATCGGGTATAGGCCAGCGTCAGATTGGCTACCGTGTCCGCGAGCTCGGCGGCGAATGTTTGCCATCCCGGCGCTGGCGCGTACTCGGCCAGGAACTCGACCAGGTCCTGGGGCGACTGGATGGCGATCGCCTCAGCGTCACGCAAGCCCAGCACCGGATCAGCCGGTTTGACATTGTGAAATGCGTGCTCGGCGCGGATCGGGAAGGCCAGCATGGCGGTTGGGCCGAACTCCCGCACTGACCACGCCGATTGCGCGCCGGCGTCGAGCCGGCGGCCGGCCGTCCGGATCGCGCCGAAATCTTCCCGCCACAGCGCAGCAAGCAATCGGTGCAGGACCACGGTTCGCGCCTTGGGTAGATGCTGAAGGAACCCGCTTGCGTAGCGTGGGGCGGTTACCTGCAACGTTTGGTACATCCGCAGCTCTTCAGGAGTGCGCAGGTGAACCTCGGTCTCTGGCAGGTTAGTCATCCGGCAGCCGCCAGCGGGTTCGGTACGGCCACCCACTGTGTGGCATGCGGATTGGCCGACAGGTGGACCCGCAATATGGACTTGGCCGGCAGCATGGGATCGAACAGGGCGGCCTCGTCCCGGCTGGCCTGGGCCGCGATGGCTGGGTCGGCGGTGATGGTGGCATAGGCTGCCCGGCAATACCGGGCAACCAGCCGCCATAGCCGGGCCTGCGCGGTCTGACCGACCCTGGCGAGGGTGCCCACGAGCTGACCGAGATTGGTCTCCAGCAGGGGAAAGAACAAGGCAGCCCGAAGCTCGTGTTCGTCGTCGGTGCACAGTGTGCCGATCAGCGCCGGGGGCCGCACGCCACGGCGAGCCAGTCGCGCCGGGCTGACCCGGATGCTGCCGAAATCGCGGTAGAGCAGGCGTACCGGGGCGCCGTTGCGTAACACCACGACGGAGTTCTGCCCATGTGGCTCCAGCGCAATCCCCCATCTGGACAGCAATGCGAACAGCACCGGCAGCATGAGATGGCAGTAGCAGGCCAGGAAGTGCATCACGGCGTCGTGACCGTGGCAGCGGTGCGCGGAAGATAGCTCGTCAAGCGCATCGGCAAGTACCGGTCGGCTAGTCAGCGGTGAGCGAGCGGCCAGCGCTGCAACCGGCAGCGCGACCTCACCGTCGCGGACGTACCGCTCCGGGGACTCCCGGATGATCGCGGCGAGGCTCGCGGCGGCCTGTGCCGGTTCCCCCGGAGTTGGCCGGTAGCCGCCGCCAGCCAGCTCACTGAGCCCGACCAGCCGCCCACCGAAGCCGCGCTCCCGCCGGCAGATCTGCGCCAGCAGGGCCGACATGATCGGGCCGTTGTGCACCGCTGGCGGCGAGACAACGCGGGTCGCGGTGGTCAGCCGGATGTCGACCGATGTCTTGATATGGGCAGCTTGCCGGTCCGCCGCAGGTGCGAGGGTCCGCAGCGACAGCAGCGGCCGCGCGCGGATTCCCGCATCCGGGATGGCGATGACCCGCCCGCGAGCAAGCGCATCGGCGTAACGATCCCGCAGTGCCCGGTGCAGCTGCCATGGGTGTACCGGCAGCAACTCGTAATCGGCTGGATCGCGCCCGGTACCGCGCAGGTGCGCGGCGGCGGCGTCGGCGGCGTCCGGATGCCACTGGCGCAGCTCAGAGGTAGTGCTGCGCGGTGTGGACGGCGGCTGGGTGAACGATGACCGGGCAATTGCGACGATCTTGACGGTGATGTCGTCGGCCCACTCCGGGGAATAGCTGAACAACTCCTGCAGGGTCATCCCGCCGCGGACCCGGGCGCACGGATGCAGCGGATGC
This sequence comes from Pseudonocardiaceae bacterium, assembly GCA_035640615.1. Classification (GTDB taxonomy): domain Bacteria; phylum Actinomycetota; class Actinomycetes; order Mycobacteriales; family Pseudonocardiaceae. The sequence goes on along the minus strand of DASQVU010000332.1, from coordinate 1,157 downwards.
CCGTCGACCACGGTTCGCTCGAACAGCGCCAGCGGGCTGAACGTGGGGTTAGCAGCGGCTCGGCGGGCCGCCCAGCGCAGTGCGTTGCCCTCCGGGGCTGCGGCGTTGGCAAGTCGGTCACGCCGCCATGACTCACCGACGAGCGCGAGCGCGTGGTTGGCGACGCTGTCACCCAACTCGGCAGCCAACTGCCCCCAGGGGTTCGAACCCGCCTGGTTGGGGCGCGTGGGAGTTCGAGCCGCGAGCACCGACTTCAGGAGCGTGACCGGGTCATCGATTCGTTGTGGAACCGTCGTGTGCATGGTGACCGCCAGCCCTGCGGAGTGCTCGGCGAAGGGGTTGGTGATGGCAAGCGGCGCGGACAGCCAGGTGCCGTCGGGCAGCAAGATCCGCGCGTGACCGTTGCTTTCCTGCGCGACGATGCCAGCGATCTGCTCCCGGGATAGCGCCACCCATAACTTGCCCAGTGCCACCGCCCTGGCTTGCCGCACGGCCATCGGGAAGCTGGCTGCTAGCTGCGGATAATCGCGACACAACGCCGCGAGCGCGGCCTGTTCCGCCCCCATGCCAGCGCCCACGTCCCCATCCTGCTGGGTGAGTGCGGGCCGGGTCCAGGCAGTAACAGTGCGTCAGTACCCGCGAATGATGCGGCGCAGCTTGGATAGACGTCCGGCAATCGGCGCTTCGGCGCCGCGCTCGCTGGGCTGGTAGTAGTCGCGCCCGACCAGCTCATCCGGCGGGTACTGCTGGGCCAGCACTCCTTCGGGCACATCGTGCGGGTAGCGGTAGCCCTGCGCGTGCCCGAGCCGCGCCGCACCCCCGTAGTGCCCGTCGCGTAGATGCGCTGGGACCGGCCCGGTCGCGCCGGAGCGGACGTCGGCGAGTGCCGCGTCGATCGCGGTGATCACCGCATTCGATTTGGGCGCGGTGGCCAGGTGCACGGTGGCCTGAGCCAGCGCCAAGCGGCCTTCGGGCATCCCGATGAACTGCACCGCGTGGGCGGCGGCTACCGCGATTTGCAGCGCCGTCGGGTCGGCCATCCCGACGTCCTCGCTGGCGTGTACCACTAGCCGGCGGGCGATGAACCGGGGATCCTCCCCCGCCTCCACCATGCGTGCCAGGTAGTGCAGCGCCGCGTCGACATCGGAGCCGCGGAT
>DASQVU010000331.1:0-5072 GCA_035640615.1 Pseudonocardiaceae bacterium | reverse complement strand
GTCGAGCAAGTCGCCAAGATGCTCCACATCGGCCGAGACAAGATCTACTACCTGCTCCGTACCGGCCAGCTCCGCAGCATCAAGATCGGCAAGCTGCGCCGGATCACCAGCCAGCACCTGGCCCAGTTCGTCGCCTCCCTGGAAGACAGTTCATGAGTGTATTGCATCGCATCGCAGTGTGTTGCACATTGGCGGCACGGCACCGACGTCCGAACCAGGATGGAGTCCATGCCAGCAACCCAGACCTACAGCCTGCGCCTCGGCGCAGACCGCCGAGACAAGCTCGAAGAGATCGCACGGCGACAGGATCGTGACCTCTCCTACGTGATCAGGAAGGCCATCGATGAGTACATCGAGCGCCACCAGTACGACCCCAACGGTGACTGACACAACGCAGCGCCAGCCCTGGCCACCACGATCCAGGTGGTACGCCTCGAACGCGGGCCAGGGCACGCCAGGCCCAACCCAATCACCTGGCAGGAACGGAGGTTCAATGTCCACGCTCTTGATCGGCAAGTACCAGGCCACCATCTACCCGGAGGACAACGGGTACATCGGGGCGATCAGCCTCGGCTTCGACGGCAGGGGCAACCGCAAGCGCATCAAGCGCAGGGGTAGGACCAAAGCGGCCGTCACGGACAAGCTGAGGAAGGCCGTTGACGCCCTCGAGACCGGTATCGGTGCCAGCGACTCCTACACCGTGGGAGACGCGGTCCGCGACTGGCTCGCCAGGGGGCTCAAGGACCGCGACGCGCACACCATCGCGGCCAACCGCATCCTCGCCGAACGGCACGTGATACCGCTCATCGGCGCGATCAAGCTCAAGGAACTAACCGCCGACCAGGTAGACGAGTGGCTCGACGGGCTGACCGGCACGCTCGCGACGAGAAGCCTGCAAGGGGTCCACGCGATCCTCAAGCGGGCCACCCGGCAGGCGCAGGCGCGAGACAAGGTGCTTCGCAACGTCGCTGAACTTGTCACGACACCCAAAGGGAAGCAGGGACGGCCCAGCAAGGCCATGACGCTGGAACAGGCTACGGCCTTGCTAGAGCACGCCAAGGCGTCGCGGCTTCATGCCTACGTCGTCGTGAGCCTACTCACTGGCATCCGCACCGAAGAGGCCCGCGCGCTGCGCTGGTCCCACGTGGTCGCCTGAGTAGAGGATGAGGCGGCATGGGTGCGAGTCACCGAAGCCGGATTCGATCACGAGCGGTTCGCGATCTACGTCTGGCGCTCGGTGCGTGCCAACGGTGACACCAAGACCGAGAAGTCACGCCGGACGCTGGAACTGCCCATCCAGGCCGCTGAGGCGCTCCGCACGCAGCACGTACGGCAGGCGAGGGAGCGGCTGGCGGCGGGCAAGCGCTGGCAGGATCACGGCCTCGTCTTCGCCAGCCAGGCGGGGACACCGCTCGATGCATCCCACGTTCGCCGGGCCTTCAAAGCGATCACCAAGAAGGCCGGGCTCGGTGAGAACCGGACGCCGCGGGAGCTGCGGCACTCGTTCGTGTCCCTGATGAGCGACAACGGCGTTCCCATCGAGACCATCGCTGATCTCGTCGGGCACGCCAGCACGGCGGTAACTGAGGAGGTCTACCGGCACCAACTCAAGCCGGTGATCACTCGAGGCGCCGAAGCCATGAACACCATCTTCGAGCAGAACGAAACCAAGTCCGTGTGAGGCGAGTGGCCCCCGGTTTGGCCCCCACGGGTGTTCCGCAAGATCGCCAAAGGGCGAGTTTTCGCTGGTCGGGGTGGCGGGATTTGAACCCACGGCCTCTTCGTCCCGAACGAAGCGCGCTACCAAGCTGCGCCACACCCCGGATGGACGCCGACGAGTCTAGCCGACGCCTGCGGCGTGCCATGCGCTGGCCGGTGCGGGCAGCTCGGTGTGGCGAGGCACGAGTGTGAGCAAGCTCGCCTCCGGAGGGCAGGCGAAGCGCACCGGTGCGAACGGCGAGGTGCCCAGACCGGCGGAGACGTGCAGCCAGGTGTGCGCGCCCCAGCGGGACGCGCCGCGGGCCCGGGAGCGGTCCAGCCCGCAGTTGGTCACGATCGCCCCGTAGCCGGGCAGTCGTAGCTGGCCACCGTGGGTGTGACCGGCCAGCACCAGGTCGTAACCATCGGCGGCGAACGCGTCCAGCACCCGTGGCTCCGGGGAATGTGTCAACCCCAGCCGCAGATCGGCTGCGGGATCGGCGAGCCCAGCGACGCGCTGGTAGCGGTCCCGCTTCAGGTGCGGGTCGTCCACCCCCGCAACGGCGATCAGGCGCCCCGCCACGGTGAGCTGCCGGTGCGCATGGGTCATGTTCAGCCAACCGTGCTCGACGAAGGCCGCGCGCAGATCAGTCCACGGCAGCGGTGCACCCTTGATCTTCTTGCCGGTGCGCAGCAGGTAGTGCGCTGGGTTCTTCGGCTTCGGGCCGTAGTAGTCGTTGTTCCCGAATACGAACACCCCAGGCAACGCCAGCAACGGCCGCAGCGCGCGCAGCACCGCCGGCACCGCCTGGGGATGCGCCAGGTTGTCACCGGTGTTCACGACGAGATCGGGCCGCAGGTCGGCCAGGCTGGCCACCCAGCGCTGCTTGGAGTGCTGCCGCGGGGTCATGTGCAAGTCGGAGATGTGCAGCATGCGCACCGGTGACGCACCGAGTGGCAGTACCGGCAAGGTGGCCTGCCGCAGCGTCCACCGGCGGACCTCCACCCCGGCGTAAGCGGTCGCTGCGACGGTCAGCGCGGCGGCGCCGGCTGCGGCGCGTCCCCAGTTGCTCATGCTGCCCGAGCCTAGCTGGCCCGGACGCCGCCGGTGGATCGCATTGCGTATCCAAGCATCGGCCGCTACTCACCCGGCGTAGTCTTCGCCAGATGGCAGAGCTGAAGGATCGCCTGCGCGCCGACCTGTCCGCGGCGATCAAGTCTCGGAGCACCGTCACGGTCGCCACCCTGCGGATGGCGCTCGCCGCGATCACCACCGAGGAGGTGTCCGGCACCTCAGCCCGGGAGCTGTCCGACGACGAGGTGCTGGCGGTCCTGGCGCGCGAGGCGAAGAAACGTCGGGAGGCTGCCGAGGTTTTCGCCGCGGCGGGCCGCGACGAGCTGGCCACCCGGGAACGCGCCGAAGGCGAGGTGCTGGCCCGCTACCTCCCCCAGCAACTCAGCGACGACGAGCTCACCACCCTGGTCAGCGAGGTCATCGACGACGTCACCGGGCAACTCGGCAAGCGCCCGGGACTCGGCCAGCTCGGGCTGGTCATGAAAGCCGCGAAAGCCAAGGCCTCCGGCCGCGTCGAAGGCCAGCGCCTCGCTACCGCCGTCATGGCCGCACTACGGGCCTGATCTCACCGGGCCTTCGCGGGCTATCGATCGAAGCGGTTGGGCGGCCCATTATCGGGTTGCTCGGCTCCGATATCGGGGCGCTGTCCACGCCTGTGCGGTGGATGGTAGGGAGCCGCGGGCGGCGGGGAGTTCGGTGCAGCTTGCGGTGCCGGTCCACCCGTCCCGTCGCTGACGGTGATGGTGATCAGATCACCGGGCTGGGCTGTGGTAGGTGACTCCGCCGCGACCAGACCCGCCGGCTGATCCGACGCCCCCACCACACGCCTGACCCGGAACCCGGAGCGCTCCAGGACGAGCTGAGCGGTGTTCTCGCCCTGCCCGATCACGTTCGGGACGTTCGGTCCGGCGCCGGTCAGGTAGCGCGGTTCGGTGGGCGGCATCGGCATCACCGGTAGCCCCTCGTGCAGCGGGCCCATCGCGTCGAACCAGGTGCGGGCCGGCACCTTGCCACCGAAAATGTCCCCACTGCTGCACAGCCGGGGTGGGTCGGTGTCGCAAATCGGGGCCGGGTGCGAGCCGTCTGGCCACACCAGCACCGCGCCGGAGTATTGCGGTGTCGCGCCGAGGAACCCGGCGGAGCGGTTGTTCTGCGTGGTGCCGGTCTTGCCGAGCAACGGGCGGGTCCAATGCGCAGCCTGGGCGGCGGCATACGAGGTACCACCCGGCTGATCATCCTTGCTCAACCCGACAGCCAGCGTGTTGGCCAACCCCTCTGGGACGACCTGCTCGCAGGGCGCCTCGCGCACCGACACCGGCTTACCGTTGCGGTCCAGCACCGCATCGATCGGGGTCGGCGGGCACCACTTGCCACCGCTCATCAAGGTGGCGCCCACGTTGGCCAGGTCGAGCGGGCTGGTCGGCTCGGCACCGAGGGTGTACGAGCCGCGCTTCTCCTTCTTCACCGCATCCGCGATGGTGCGGCCCTGGGCGTCTTTGAAGTTCAGGCTTTGCCGCATACCGAGCCGGTAGGCCATGTCCACTACCGGGTCGATCTTTCCGATGCGGTCTTCCAGGGCGACGAACGTGGTGTTCGGCGAGATCGCCAGCGCGGTCTGCAACGTCACCGATCCGGTGCGGTACTTCCCGGCGTTGGTCACCGTGTACGGGCCACCGTTGTCCCGGAACACCCGTGAGGTGTAGGAGTCCATCACCGGAACCGGATTCATGATCCCCATCCCCCGCTCCAGCAAGGCGGCCGAGGTGAAGATCTTGTAGATCGATCCGGCGCCGAAGCCCTGTACCAGCGAAGGCAGCGCGTACGACGTCTGCCCCGCGTCGGCATCCAGCCCGTAGTCCCGGTTGGCCACCAGGGCCCGCACCGAGTGCCGGTCCCGGCCCGGCTCCACGATCGCCATCGCGTTGGCGATGCCCGGCGTCTGGGTCGGGACCTCCGCGACGACCGCCCGCTTGGCGATGTCACTGGCCCGCCGGTCGAGGTTGGTGCGGATCAGGTACCCGCCGCGCTTGAGCTTGTCCTCCGGGAAACCCACGGTGGCGAGGTAGTCCAGGGTGTACTGGCAATAGAAGCCGTCCGCGGGGCCGGCGCCGACGCAACCGTTGGTCAACCCGGTCAGCGGCCGCTGGATACCCAGCGGTTCTGCTGCTGCGGCATCAGCCTGAGCGCGGGTGATCGACCCGACGTTGACCATCTCGTCGATCACCACATTACGCCGGGCCAGCGCCTGCTCAGGATGTTCCACCGGGTCGTACTCGGTAGTTGAGCGCACCATGCCGGC
>DASQVU010000330.1:0-4340 GCA_035640615.1 Pseudonocardiaceae bacterium | reverse complement strand
GAGCGCACCTTGGTCCTAGTCAAGCCCGACGGCGTCAGCCGCGGCCTGATCGGCGAAGTGATCTCCAGGATCGAACGCAAGGGCCTGACGCTGGCCGCGCTGGAACTGCGGATGGTTGACCGCGAGCTGGCTGAGCTGCACTACGCCGAGCACGCGGACAAGCCGTTCTTCGGTTCACTGCTGGAGTTCATCACCTCCGCTCCGGTGGTGGCCGCCGTCGTCGAGGGGGAGCGAGCTGTGGCGGCGTTCCGGCAGCTGGCCGGCGGCACGGATCCGGTGGAAAAGGCCGTCCCGGGGTCGATACGGGGTGACTTCGCGCTGGAGACCCAGTCGAACCTGGTGCACGGGTCGGACTCGGTCGACTCTGCCAAGCGGGAGATTGCGCTTTGGTTTCCTGAGCTGTAGGCCTGGCGGCCGGCCATAAAACCGGCGGGAATTGTCGGAGGCGCCAGGTAGCGTCGAAGTCGTGTCCGATTCCCTCGTCCAGGCCCGTGGACTCCGCAAGCGGTTCGGCGCGTTCGAGGCGGTCCGGGGAATCGACATCGACGTCTGGGCCGGTGAGGTCTTCGGCTTCCTGGGCCCCAACGGTGCAGGTAAGTCCTCGACCATGCGAATGATCGGGTGTGTGTCCCCGCGCAGCGATGGTGAGCTGCAGGTCCTGGGAATGGACCCAGATATCGACGGCCCGCGGATCCGGGCCCGCCTGGGGGTTGTGCCCCAGCAGGACAACCTGGACATCGAGCTTTCGGTGCGGGATAACTTGCACATCTACGGCCGGTATTTCGGCATGTCCCGGGCGGCGGTGCGGGCGAAAGCCGCCGAGCTGCTGGACTTCGTTCAGCTCACCGATCGGGCCACCGACCCCGTGGAGCAGCTCTCAGGTGGCATGAAACGGCGGCTGACCATTGCCCGGTCACTGGTCAACGACCCGGAGCTGATCCTGCTCGACGAGCCGACCACCGGGTTGGATCCGCAGGCTCGGCACCTGGTGTGGGACCGGTTGTTCCGGCTCAAGCAGCAAGGCGTCACGCTGCTCATCACCACGCACTACATGGATGAGGCTGAGCAGCTGTGCGACCGGCTCGTCGTGATGGACGGTGGACTGATCGTCGCCGAAGGTGCGCCGCGCGAGCTGATCGCTCAGTACTCCACACGTGAGGTGCTCGAACTGCGATTTGCGCCAGGTGCACAGCGAGGTTGGCGAGAGGCGTTAAGTGATCTGGCGCACTGGGTCGAGGAGCTATCCGATCGGCTGCTGCTGTACGCGGCGGACGGCGAGGCCGCGCTGGCCGCTGCCCACCGGCGCGGCGTGCAGCCGACGTCCACCCTGGTGCGGCGATCCACCCTGGAGGATGTGTTCCTCCGGCTCACTGGCCGATCCCTGGTGGACTGATGACCGGCACGCCAATGACTATCCCTGCTCGCCGCCCGGTCCTGACCGGGTGGGCAGCCGCGCTGCGGGTCGTTGAGGGGCTATGGACCTGGTATCGACGCAGCTGGCGGGCCACCGTCGTGTCCAGTTTCGTGCAACCGCTGCTGATGTTGGTGGCTTTCGGTGTCGGCTTCGGCAGTCTCATTGACACCAGCGCTCGAGCGGCCCTGGCCACTGGCGGCGTGCCGTATCTGACGTACCTCGCCCCCGCGCTGCTTGCGGTCAGCGCCGTCCAGACCGCGGCCTTCGAGTCGAGCTACCCGATCCTGTCGTCTTTCAAGTGGCGGCGCACCTACGAGGGCATCGCGGCCACCCCGATCACTCCAGGGCAGCTGGCGGGCGGGCAGCTCACCTGGATCGCGCTGCGGCTGACCATGTCCGGAGGAGCGTACTTGCTGGTGATCACCCTGTTCGGCGCTGTCCACGGGCCGGGCGTACTGGCGTCATGGGTCTTCGCTGTGTTGTGCGGTATGGCGTTCAGCGCTGTGTTCGTGGCTTTCTCGGCCGCGCAGGAGCACGAGGGCGGCGCATTCACGGCCATCTTCCGGTTCGTGGTACTGCCCATGACGCTGTTCTCCGGGACCTTCTTTCCCATCTCTCAGCTGCCCAGCGCGGTACAGCCACTGGCCTGGGTCAGCCCGCTGTGGCATGGCACCGAGCTGGCCCGTGGCGCCGCGTTGGGCGATCTGCAGCTGATCCCGGCCGCCGGACACATCGCCTACCTGCTGGGGTTGCTGGTAGTGGGCGTCTGGCTGTCTCGCTGGCAGTTCCGGGTGAGGTTGACGCGGTGAGCTCGCTAACAGAACTGTCCCCGGAGATCGCTGCACCACGGGCTGGGCTGTTGTTTCGGGTGCTGCCGCCGGGGCTGTACGCCGGTCGGGCGCGGACGCTCGTGGTGCGCTCGGCGCTGGCGTCGCGAAGCGTCTGGCTATCACTCCTGTCGGGATTCTTCGAGCCGCTGTTCTATCTCGTGGCGATGGGCCACGGACTGGGCAGCCTGGTCGGCACCGTATCCGGGCCGGCCGGCCATCAGCAGAGCTATGCAGCGTTCATCGCACCGGGGCTGCTGGCGGCGTCGGCGATGAACGGGGCGGTGTATGACGCGACGTTCAATTTCTTCATCAAGCTTAAATACGCCAAGCTCTACGACGCGATGCTCGCCACTCCGCTCGGTCCGGTGGACATCGCGCTGGGAGAGATCGGCTGGTCGTTGCTTCGGGGCGGCCTGTACTCCGCGGGCTTCCTCGCGGTCATGCTCGCCACCGGGTTGATCGCCTCACTGTGGGCAGCGCTGGCGTTGCCCGCCGCGTTGCTCGTCGCGTTCGCGTTCGCGTCGATAGGGATCGCGGCCACCTCGTTCATGCGGTCCTGGCAGGACTTCGACCTGGTGCAGCTCGTGATACTGCCGATGTTCTTGTTCTCCGCGACTTTCTTCCCGCTGTCGGTGTACCCGCCGGCGTTGCAGTGGCTGGTGCAGGCGTTCCCGCTGTATCACTCGGTGGCGCTGATCCGCGGCCTAACCACCGGCGTCGTCGGCTGGTCCACATTCGGCCACGTGGCTTACTTCCTGATCATGGCCGCGCTGGGCCTGGTGGTGGCGTCCCGCCGCCTGACCGCCCTCCTTCTCCGGTAAGGGGCTCGCGAGACGCCGCCAAGCCGGGTTGGTAGCACTTGGACGGCGGCCAACTAGGCTGGGCGGTATGCCAGGCACGTCGGTGTTCGAGCAGCTCGAGGTCCTGCTGCCTCGGGTCTCCAAACCGGTGCAGTATGTCGGAGGCGAGCTCAACGCCACGGTGAAGGACTGGGACGCCACCACAGTGCGCTGGGCGTTGATGTATCCGGATGCCTATGAGGTGGGCTTACCCAACCAGGGCATCATGATCCTTTACGAGGTACTCAACGAGCAACCCGACGTACTGGCCGAGCGGACCTACGCGGTCTGGCCCGATCTCGAGAAGCTGATGCGCGAGCATGCGGTTCCGCAGTTCACCGTTGACTCCCACCGCCCGGTCGGCGACTTCGATCTGTTCGGGGTGTCCTTCGCCACCGAACTGGGCTACACCAACCTGCTCACCGCGCTGGACCTCGCCGGAATCCCGCTGCACGCCAGCCAGCGCGCCGACGGCCACCCCGTCGTCATCGCCGGCGGCCACGCTGCGTTCAACCCCGAGCCGATCGCCGACTTCATCGACGTCGCGGTCCTGGGAGATGGTGAAGAGGCCGTCCTCGAGATCACCGCAGCGGTCCGGGACTGGAAAAAGCAAGGCCGCCGGGGACGGCGCGCAGAACTGCTGGGCAGGCTGGCGAAGATCGACGGCGTGTACCTGCCGAGCTGGTATGACGTTAGTTATCTACCCAATGGTCAGATCGCCCGGATCGTCCCCAACAACCATCGAGCCCCCCAGCGAGTCGCCAAACGCACCACGATGGACCTCGACGAGTGGCCCTATCCCAAGCAGCCGCTCGTGCCGATCGCGGAAAGCGTGCACGAGCGCATGAGCGTGGAGATCTTCCGCGGTTGCACTCGCGGTTGCCGGTTCTGCCAGGCCGGGATGATCACCCGTCCGGTGCGGGAACGATCGATCCAGGGCATCGGTGAGATGGTCGAGCAGGGCCTCAAAGCCAGCGGCTTCAGCGAGGTCGGGCTGCTGTCGCTGTCCAGCGCGGATCACTCGGAGATCCGCGAGATCACCAAGGGATTGGCCGATCGCTACGAGGGCACCGGTACCGGGCTGAGCCTGCCCTCCACCCGGGTGGATGCATTCAATATCGACCTCGCCAACGAGCTGGCCCGCAACGGCCGCCGATCCGGCTTGACGTTCGCCCCCGAGGGCGGCTCCGAGCGGATCCGCCGTGTGATCAACAAGATGGTGTCGGAAGAAGACCTCATCCACACCGTCGCCACCGC
>DASQVU010000329.1:0-4596 GCA_035640615.1 Pseudonocardiaceae bacterium | reverse complement strand
AGGATGCCATCAATTGCTGCGCCACTTGCGGTGAAAGGATCCCCCGGTGTATCCATCCCGCAGCGGCCTTGGCGGAGAATCCGGCCGCGATCCACTGCGTGGCCAGCGCCACCGGATGCATCTCAGCCGTGGCGGCATGGTCCCGTGCGAGCTCGGCAAGGGCGATGAGCTCAGCATCGGCGCTCACGAAGCCAACGCGATGCCGATGCTGCGTACCGGGCTGCGCGGCGGGATCCTGGAACAGGTGGAGCCCACGTTCGGCCAGCAGTGGGCGGGTCAGCGCATCCGGTTCCGGCTGCGAGATCGGCACTCCTGAGCTGATCCAGTCCACGACCGTCCCGGATGTCAGGCCACCGTCGAGACGGTGCAGCTCCAAGGTCCAGGACGTCCCTACCGAGCGGCACCAGGCCGCAACCAGCACGCGCTGCTGCCCGGACTGCTGCTGGGGAACTCGGTCCAGCTCCCGGAACGGGTCGGTACGAATCAGCATCGAGGGTCCCTCCTTTACTGAACGTCGTCGCGAGGTGGTCGATAGCGGCCCTGCGGCGGCGCCTAAGTAGTGGCGCGCAGCATGCGGCCCCACCGCGTAGCCGCGGCGGGGCCGGCAATCACTGTCGGAGACCTCCCTGCTTATGGATAGACGGGGCTGCGAAGGGCACCGTCAGTGCGGAGGCGAACGCTGCCGACGCAGGCCCTCGATCGCGCCTGTGAGGCTCTCGGGATCGTGGTGGTGCACACCAGTCCAGGACCGGCGGGCTGGGATTCCGATAGCTGGAGCGGATCCGCCGTACCGGGATCGGTCACCTGGCGGAGGGTTGGGGAAGTTTGCGGCTACGATCGCCTCGAACTCCGCCTGCAGCCAGGCGCGGTCGGCGTAGACCAGGTCTACGAACTCCGGCGCAGCCGATGTTGGGGCCGTCATCTTCGGCATCCTCGATCACTCCTCGGTAGCTCTTCATCCCGAGCAGGTCTTGATCCCGCGTAGCTCTCACCCTGAACACCTTGCGATCCAGTGCTTGTTTCTATAGCTCGCATTGGAGCTATCGGCAAGCGCGTGTGAGAGTAAAAATGCAGTTCCGCCCAAAGATCCACCCGGTTGGGTGACTACGGAGGGTGGGATTGGCGTGCGCGCAGCCTTAGCGGCGGACTTCGGGACCGCGGCCGCCGGCAAGTGCACGCAATCGTGTGACGTCGAAGACCGAGAAGCTCTCTTGGTTCTCATATAAAATCTACAGTTAATGTTGAAAGAAATGGCTCAGCCGCCGTGCTGGGCTAGTAGCAGGACAGGCAGTACTGGTCGAAGGGAGGATGACGATGCTTATGCGTACTGACCCCTCCGTGAACTGGAGCAGTGGGCCCGGCAGTTACTCGGCCAGCTGTTGACCTTGCGGATCCCGGTGGCCACGCACGCCAAGCCGCGCAAGATCGAAGTGCACGCCGGGACCGAGGCCAACCAGCTCGCCGCGTGATCTTCGCTGCCCGGTCGGCACTGTTGCGGGTCGGCGGGTCGGTCCGCCGACCCGGTCGGCCAGTTTCGCCGGTAACGGCGAGCCACCGCCGCCCACTCACAGCCAGCCACTGCGGACGCTGGACAGCTTTTCGTCGCTCGGGGGACGTGCCAGCTCTCCCGCTTTGACTCGGTCGAGCAGCCGCGCCAGCACATCAATGATCTCAGGGATGGCCCGCCGCAGTGCCGTGGCGTCGCGGGCGTCGACCTCGGTGATCGCCACACCGGCCTGTGCCAACAGAGGGTTGAGATCAGACAGCCGGGTGGCTACCCAGTCCAGCGGCCGGGCCGACAACCCGTCGTCGAAGCGCCGGGGGCCCGGCTCCCACCCCGAGAGGGCCGGATGGTGATGAGCCCGGTCCCAGCTGCCCGGAGTGCTCGCCACCCCCTCTAAGAGATCCACCCTCCAGATCGGCCGGTCGACCATGATCGGTCGCGCCGAGTAGATCGACCCCTTCAGCTCGCCCTCAGTGAGCAGCCGCACTTCGAGGCGAACACCACGCTCGGCGCCCTCCTGACCCGGCAGCGGGGCGGGGTCGATGAAGTACAGGTCTGCTATCACCACGCAGATTCGTTCGAAGCCAAAGGCGTACAAAACCACGCTGCTCCCCTTTCACGTACCGATCTCACGGTAGACCGGCCGTTCGGCGCATGGGTCAAGCCGCGCATCTGAGCGGCGTGGCAGCAAGGAGCTGGCGCAGCACCCGACGAGCACTCGCTTCGTACGCGGCAAGTACCTCGCGGGCGCGGAGTGTGTCGATGAAATTGTTGAACATGAAGATGCCCTCGGGCGTGCGGAAATACCAGGTCCGGGCGTCGCTGGTGTTCGTCACGCGCAGGGCGGTGGTCTGCCGCCATCTGCTGGCCTGGTCGGCGCCGGGCAGCTTGCGGTAGTCGATGTACGAGAAATGAATTTGCGGCTTGAGGTTGAAGAACCCGTTGAGCGGCAGGTATTGCGCCCCCAGCTGCATGAACAGCGAAGCGAGCGGTAGATCGGCGGCCGCCAGTGCCGTGCGGAAGGTGCTGTGCGCGCTGGCGAGTACCTCGGTGAACTCGTCGACGCCGGCCATTGGTACCTCCAGCGGGACTAGGCTGACGAACCAGCCGACGGCGTTGCGCCACTGCGGCGATCGACGCTGCGCAACGGGCATCACGGTGCGCAGCACGCCACGTCCACCGATCTCGTGCAGCGCAATGCTGTTTACGGCCAGCAGGCCGGACACCACGCTGGCGCTTCGGGCGCGGCACAGCCGCTCGAACGCGTCGGCCTGGCGGCCATCAAGCAGCTGGATGACGTCGACCATGGCCGGGTGCCATTCGCCCCTTTTTGTGTTCAACTCGACTGGAAACTCCGTGAACACGTGGCCGTTTCGCCGCACGAAACCGCGCCAGAGCTCGATGCGTGGATCGTCTGGCCGTATCTTTTCTCCCTCGACGTATTCTTGCCTCCCGTAGTCCAGATAGCTGCCGACCTCAGGTAATGCCACCGGCTCGCCGGTCACCGTGGACTCGTAGATCCTGCCGAGCTCGCTTGCTTTGATGGCGCAAGAAAAACCGTCGGTGACCAGATGGTCGCAGACGATGTATGCGACCGATCTGCGTGCACCGACCACTACTCCCATCAGCAGTACAGGTCCACGGTTGGTGTCGATCGTCTTGTCGATCCGATCGACCAGCGCTTGACGCAACGATTCGACACTGCCGAATTCGCCGATCTCCGTCTGTTCGAAGACCACCGCGTCGGGATGGAGCACGTCACACTCGAGGAGCCCGAAAAGCCCGTGAGACCCGTCGGGGTCCGGCTTCATGCGGAACTCCGTACGCAGTACTTCGTGGCGAACCAGAACCTGCCGAAACGTCGCACGCAGCGCGTCGAGGTCTACCACTCCGTTGATTTCGAAGGTCGTGGCGATCCAGACCGCAAGCCGGCCTGAGTGCAGGCGGGATTGCCAATCAATCAAATGGTAATAAAGTTCCTGAGAGAACGACGGCCCTTTCGTCGACTCCAGTGCGGTTGCCGTCGAGCGGCGCTTTGACGACGGTTGGACTACCCACTCGATCACGCGTCCCGGCGGCAGGTCCAGGTCGGCGAAAGGTAACATTTTCAAGGGAATCCACCTCGTTGTTCGCCGTTTGACCACGGTGTAGACAATGGTCACGACGGCGCCAGCGGTGGTCATCGGATGCGGAACCGGAAGTTTCACCGGCCGGTGCCGGATATTTCGGGTGATCCGCGGACCGGTGAGGTTCGGGCGGCCGCAGTGGTTCCCCGAGCTCAGTTGCTGCTGTGCAGAACCTGCAGCCCTGCCGAGGCGGTGCGCCCTGACCTCAGCCCGGCAGCGGTGATGGTGTAGGTGCCCGCAGGGTCCTTCTCCATGATCCCTCCGTGCGAGCAGGCCCCCGTCGGGTCGGCGGCGAAGCTGCCCAGCACTCCGTTGCTGGCGCCGGTCCAGGAAAACCGCACGGTCTCGCCGGGGGAGAACCCCGAGGCGCGGACCGCATAGGTCTCGCCCGCCCTGACCTGGCAGCTCGACAGCGCCAGCCGGGCCGTGTCGGTGTCGGTGACGACCAGCCCCGCTGTGCTGGTACGCCCCGACGTCATGCCGGTGGCGAAAATCGCGTAGGTACCCGGTGGGTCCCGTTCGAGTATTCCGCCGTGCACCCTGGTGCCGGACTGGTCGGCGGGGAAGGCACCCATCACCCCGTTGGTCGGGCCGGTCCAGGAAAACCGCACGTTCTCGCCGGGGGAGAATCCCGAGGCGGTCGCGACGTAGGTTTCGCCGATCCGGACCTGGCAGGTGGACAGTGCCAGCCGCGCCGGCTGGGGTCCCGGTTTCAGCAGTACGAACGCCGCGGCGGCGGTTGCGGCGACGAGAACTGCGCCGGTGCCGATCACCAGCCAGGGACGACGTCGGCGGCGCTTGGGCGGTGGCGCCGGGCGAGCTGGGGGTGGTGCCGGCGTGCGGGCGGCCTCGGGAGCTGGTGGGCGAGGCGGGACGAGCACTTCGGGGCGGGTGCTGGTAGGAGGCGCGGCTGCGGCTGCCAGGCTGCCTGCGGGCGCTGCCGCCATGCTGCGCGCGGGCGCTGCG
>DASQVU010000328.1:0-5707 GCA_035640615.1 Pseudonocardiaceae bacterium | reverse complement strand
CGGCCAGGGGACCGCCAACGGCGCGGATCGTGCTGATGAGCGACGGCAAGCAAAACGTCGGTCGCGACGAGTTCACTGTCGCCGCCGAAGCCGAGACGAAACACATCCCGATCACTACGATCTCGTTCGGCACGCCGTACGCCACCGTGGACATCGAGGGCGAGGTGGACCCGGTTCCCGTCGATGACGATTCCTTGTCTCGCATTGCGCAGCTTTCCGGTGGCGAGTTCTACCCGGCGCAACGCAACCAGTAACTCCACCAGGTGTACGACACCCTCGATCAGCAAATCGGCTACTAGACGATTCGCAAGGATGTCAGCGGCCGTGGTTCAGCCTCGGGACTCTGGCATGTCTGACCACCGCCGACGCCGCGCTGGTCACCTCGCAACGTCTGCCAGTCTGACCAGCAGCCACGCCGGCATCCCGCTGTCTGTTGCTAGCTGGCCAAGGAGGACCGCGCGGTCCATGCCGACCACGGAATGGTCCAGTCGTAGTAGTCGCCGTCTGCTGGTCCTAGTTGCCGGGAGGAGCCGGTTATTTCCACAGGATCACCAGGCAAGACAGCGTCATATACCGCTGCCGCGTTGGCGGGGGAAAGATTGACGCAACCATGCGAAACGTTGGTCTTGCCTTGCTGGGCCACCGACCACGGTGCAGAATGGATGAACTCGCCATTATTCGATATTCGCACTGCCGAGCGCGCTTCGACGTTTTCGTAGTGATATTTCGGGTTGCTCATATAGAACACCGGAGACTTGCTCACCACGACGTGGACACCGCTGTGCGTCACCCGGCCGGGGTCGGAGTCCAGCCCGTAACTGGCCGGGTAGTCGGCCACCTGCACCCCGTTGGCGTAGGTCCGCAGCCGGTGGGTGCGGGTATCGCCGCGCAGCACGTAAGACCGGCCGATCGTGAAGGTCACCGCGACATCTCGCCGACCGAAGGCGCCGCCGCCCATAGCCAGCCCGTACAGCTTCGCCGTCACGCTGATCCGGGTGTTGGGCGCAAAGTACGTCTTCGGACGCCAGTGCACCGTGGTGTCATCCAGCCAGGCCCATGATCCCTCCGTGGGCACGGAGAGCTGCACCGACAGGGCGCGTTGCACAGCCGCTTTGTCGATGACCCGGGAACTAAAAGTCAACGCAATCGGCATAGCAATTCCGTACGTGGCATTCTCGGCAACGTTGAGCTGCGCACTAATCAAACGGTCCGGGACGACCGTCTGAAAGGAACCACTGATTGTGCGCGGCAGATGATCGATTCCCGTGGCCGTGCCCGACCAGGTATAGGTTGTCGCATATGCCAGCGACTCCGTGGCCGTCCAGCTCGACCTGTCCGAGGCCAACTGACCGGCGACCACTTTGCCTGTGTCACTGGTCAAGGACACCTTGTCGATGACGCCATTGGTGACGGACACCCGCACCGGCGCGAGCGGGCTCACCTCGGCGGCCCCATTGCTCGGTTGCGTCAAAACCTGCGGCGAGACGATCGGCACTCCGGGCAGATCCGACCCCACCGCCCGGGCCAACCGCGTCGCTACCTGACCATGGGCCATTGGACTGAATGCCACCGTGATGCCCCCGGTGGCCAGCACAATCGCCAACAGGACCGACCCCAGCAAGCGTTTGCGTGAGCGCTTCCGCCAGCCAGCTCTGTTGCCCACCCTGGTCACACCGCATCCTCCCGCCGCGTCATCCCGAATAAAGAACGACGCGGCAGCCAAGGTGATGTGTTTGACCATCATGTGAGCATGGCCACTGCGAGGTTGCCGATCTCGCATCGAAAGCGGAACACTCGGCGTGTCGCTACGCGCAAAAGGGCGGAGTCGAAGTTATTTTGATTTGTTAAGAATCACGGTCATGCCCTCGGTGCGCAGCCACATCTTCTCCAGTCGCCTACCCCGGTGTTGCTGTAGGCAACTCCGGGAGGTTTCCGGAGAGTAGACATCAAAGGTATTGCCGTGCCGGCCATAGATCAGCACTGCGTGGCAGTCGACCTCGCCCCAACCATTGTCAATAGAGATCCACACGAGACCGCCGCGGTCCAGGGCGCAGGTGATGTCAGCGACGGTGGGCTGGCGATACTCGGCGCGCATTGCGGCGCCGAAACTACTCAATTCCTGGGCGGCCAGACACTCGTGGCGATGCTGCTCCAACCGCTGCGCTGTCCAGTAGGCCTCCCAGGACGCGTCCCACTCGCGGCGGTAGTAGCGTCGGAGGTAATTGACACCTTCCTGCAGGAACCGTGCGGGCTCGTAGGCACACACCACGTGCAGGGATAGTCCTTGCTGAAGCAGGAAGCGCCTAGCGCGGTCGCGCCGCGCTCCACACCCCGGCTGCCGACCTATTTCGTGATCAACCCATCTGGTGTCCGGGACATCGATGATCCCTAAGACATAGAGAAGGTTGGCAACCACGCAAGTCAAGCACGAATAGTCGTCCACCTGATACAGGTCCAGCGGTGGTCGCTGGCATGGAGCGCCGGTCACCGCGGGCAACTGTACCCAGACGGCAACCGCCGGTAGGGCCGGGCCTCCGGCGCTGGCGTAAAGCGTGGCGAATGGCTCGACAATCCTCTACGGGGCCGATCATGCTGGAAAGGTGGTGGGACCCAGACGCGCGAGCACCACGGAGTGCCGCGCCGGAGTCACGTTGACCAACCTCGATCAACCGCTGTTCGACGGCGCGGAGGCAACCAAGCGGGATCTGGTGGACTACCTGGACGCCGTTCGGGATCGCATCCTTCCGGAGCTTCGGCACCGGCCGCTGTCGGTGATCCGCGTTCGCCCCGGCCAGCAGCCATTCATGCAGAAAAACGTGCCGAAGTACGCGCCGGACTGGGTGCCGACCGTCACCATGTGGGCCGAATCGTCCCGGCGTGCCGTGACCTACGTCGTCTGCGACGACCGGCGCACGCTGCTGTGGTTGGCCAATCAGCGCGCTGTCGAGTACCACCCGGCACTTGCAGCCAACCCGGCATCCCAGACCTACCTGGTGCTCGACCTCGATCCGCCGGCTGGCAACGTCTTTACGCGCGTGGTCCACGCGGCCCTACTCGTGCGACAAGCGCTGGCGGATGCCGGGCTGGTGGGAGCAATCAAGACCAGCGGAAGCAAGGGCTTACATGTCTTCGTGCCGCTCAACAACCAGGTGACGATCGAGGAGGCGGCCGCAGCGACCAGAGCCCTCGCCGCGCGCGCCGAACGGCTCGACCCCGACATCGCGACGACGGCGTTTATCCGTGAGGACCGCGGCGACAAGGTGTTCCTGGATTCCACCCGATCCGGCGCCGCCACCGTGGTGGCCGCCTACAGCCCACGGGTGCGCCCTGGCGTGCCCGTATCGTTTCCGGTCGGGTGGGACGATCTCGACCGCGTTGTGCCAGGTGATTTCACTATCTACACCGCCGTGGCACTCCTGGCAGGTGGCGACCCGTGGCACGAGCGGATGCCCGAGCCGCAGCTGCCACCCGCAGACCTCGTCGAGGAAGGCCGGGCCATCCCGATCGCGCGGGTACAGGCAATGCACGAGGGAAAGCGTCGCGCTCGCGCCCGCCGGCAGTGATCGGTGTTAGGCGAGCTGGAGAGCCTCCTCGACACTGTGGAATAGCGCGAGAACGCCGTCGAGTCCCGTCAGCCTGATCGGACGGATCACGCTGCGATTGGCGTCTACCACGATTCGCAACGGTTCGCGCCGCCGCGACGCCGCGCGGGTGGCATTGACCAGCACCTGCAGCCCCGGCGAGCCAAGAAACGTAACGCCGGCCAGGTCGATGACCAGGATTCCCCCGTCTGGTAGCTGGTCCAACCCCGCGCCAACCGCAGCACGAAACCGGTCGATGGTGAGTACATCGAGTTCCCCGGCAACCCTCAGGACTAGCGACTCCTGCTGGTTCTGCACCACCCGAGCAGTGTCGATTTGGACCAGTTGCTGGTCGACTGATCCGCGGTCTCCATCGGGCGAACCGACATCGAACTTTCGCACACGCGCATTGTTCAGTGGCTCATTAGGCGGCGCTAGCCGCCCGGCTACCGCACACCGACGAGTTCGTACCGCTTAGCGACGATCGATCGTCCAGTGGTACCTCTCTGTTGCACCGGCCATACCGTACGACGCGTGAGCAGTACCTTCTCGGTAGACATCATGGGTCTACAGGTGATTGAGCACGGTCGCGACGCGCGCGTCGTAACCGTCACCGGTGAGGTGGACATGGTGACGGCGCCGGACCTGGCTGATTGTCTGATTACCCAGATCGCGGTGGCTCGCGCCGTGGTGGTGGATCTTGATGGTGTGCGATTCCTGGGATCTGCTGGAGTAGCTGCTCTGTTCCAGGCCAACGAACTCGCCACCAGTGAAGGCCGCGAGCTCAGGTTGGTATCCCACTCCCGCAGCGCGAACCTGGCGCTAGAGGTCACCGGACTAGCAGCATGGTTCACCTTCGCCGACAGCGTGCCGGAAGCTCTAAATAGCGTCCGCTGGACAGCGGACGGGCGCTAGGCGAGCAATAACAGCCGCTGACGGACCGCTGCCAGACATCGCCGCGGTAGCGGCTCGACCACGGCAGGTGCCGCCTGCCACGTGCCGGGAGCGGGACTCGAACCCGCATGTCCGTTCGGACAGACGCTTTTGAGGCGTCCGCGTATGCCAATTCCGCCACCCCGGCCAGCGCACCACTGAGCGTGAGCCGTCCGAATGTTAGCAGCGCGAGCGTTGGGCCTGCGCTGCCGGTAGGACGGATGCTCTTGGTCGGGCTGAACCCCCGATATCCTTACCGGTGCGGGGCGGGAGGTACGACGGCAATGGATGGAGGTCTCCAGTCGTGGACCAGCAGACCAACGCGAGTGTGGTAGCCCCCGAACCGGGGCGGTCAGTGACCGCGCACCGGGTGCTGGTCGCCGAGGACGAGGCATTGATCCGCCTGGACCTGATCGAGATGCTCTCCGAGGAGGGCTACATCGTGGTGGGCGAGGCCGCTGACGGCCAGCAGGCAGTCGAGCAGGCTATGGCGCTACGCCCGGATTTGGTGATCATGGATGTGAAGATGCCGAAGATGGACGGCATCGACGCGGCGTCGATCATCGCCGAGCGCCGTATCGCTCCAGTGGTGATCCTCACCGCGTTCAGCCAGCGTGATCTCGTGGAGCGAGCTCGTGACGCCGGCGCGATGGCTTATCTGGTCAAGCCGTTCGGCCGCAAAGACCTCATGCCTGCGGTGGAGCTTGCCGTGTCTCGCTTCCGCGAGCTGGTCGCGCTCGAAAATGAAGTTGCCGGGCTGGCCGATCGGCTGGAAACCCGCAAAACGGTCGAGCGCGCCAAAGGCCTGCTGATGGCTCGCCACGGGCTCACCGAGCCCGAAGCGTTTCGCTGGATCCAGCGCAGCGCGATGGATCGCCGCACCACCATGAAGGCGGTGGCTCAAGCCATCCTGGACAGCCTTTCCTAGAGTATTGCCTCTTGGGTGCATCACATCTTCGTCACGACAGGCGCTCGTCCCTGCCCTTGGGACACCGGCGGCATTACCGTCTGACGATCACCTTGCGGGGTGCCGCTTCCTGGCTGCCCCGCAACTGGTGTCTGCTGGCTAAGGAGGCAGGCATGGCACAGCGCACCGTTGTCCGCGCGGCGGCCCTTCTCGGTGCGCTGATTATGGCGGCCGGCTGCGGCGGAGGCAACACGAAGGCCCAGGCTCCGGCCACCGGTGGCCCGGC
>DASQVU010000327.1:0-13510 GCA_035640615.1 Pseudonocardiaceae bacterium | reverse complement strand
TGGACGTCCGGCGCAGCGATCTGGCGGCTGGGGAGGTCCACCGTGGTCGGGGATTGGTCTGGCCACGCCGTTGCGGACGTCGCTGGACCTGCTTCTTGACCCCGATGCCGTCGATGATCTCGACGCCATACTGCGAGCTGGGTTCGTCGACATCGATGCGATTCAACGGATGGTGGCTGCGCGAAGCGACAGAGGCATTGTCGCCGCACGCCAAGCAGTCGAGTTGGCCGATCCGCGAGCGGAATCTCGACCGGAGTCCCGGCTGCGCGTCTACCTCGTACTCGACGACCTTCATCCGGTGCCGCAGTACCTGGTCTCCGACTGGCAGGGCGTGATCGCTCGGGTGGACCTCGGATACTGCGCAACCCAACCGCCGTTGTCGCCGCCGTCCGCGCTGCTCTCGCCGCCCGCTCCCGCTGACCCCTCCACCCCGACATGGAGACATATCGGGGTCCAGGACGCTTTGGAAACCCCGATATGTCTCCATGTCGGGTTAATTGGTCGGGGTGCGCCAGTTGATGGTGGGACGCATCAGGGCCGGGTCGGCTCGATCGATGTGGCGGGCCGCGACGGCGAACAGGGAGTCGATCAGCGTGTCGGACAGCAGGTGCGGCTGCAAGCCCAAATCGACCAGGCCAGTGTGCACCACGTTGTAGTAATGCTCATCGAGCTCGACCCGGGGATTGTCCAGGTACTCGACTTCCACGTTGCCCGGGAACGTGGCTGCGACGGTCTTCGCGATGTCTGCAACCGACATCGTCTCGGTGATCTGGTTGAACACCCGGAACTCGCCAGCCGCCGCCGGATTCTCGCAGGCTAACCGGATGCACTCGATGGTGTCCCGGATGTCGATGATGCCCCTGGTCTGCCCGCCGGCCCCGTAGACGGTCAGCGGGTGCCCCAGCACCGCCTGAATGACGAACCGGTTGAGCACCGTGCCGAAGACCGCGTCGTAGTCGAACCGGGTGGCCAGCCGAGGATCGCGAGCGGTCTGGTCGGTCTGCTGGCCGTAGACCACGCCCTGGTTGAGGTCGGTCGCGCGCAACCCCCAGGTCCGGCAGCCGAACTCGATGTTGTGGCTGTCGTGCACCTTCGTGAGGTGGTAGAACGAGCCGGGCTTCTTGGGGAACAGCATCCGATCGGTGCGGCCGTTGTGCTCGACGGTGAGCCAGCCCTCTTCGATGTCGATGTTGGGCGTGCCGTACTCCCCCATCGTGCCGAGCTTGACCAGATGGATATCGCGGTCCACCTCGGCGATCGCGAACATCACGTTCAGGGTGCCGACGACGTTGTTGTGCTGGGTGTAGACCGCATGCTTGCGGTCGATCATTGAGTACGGCGCGGAGCGCTGCTCGGCGTAGTGCACGATCGCCTCAGGACGGAACCGACGGACGGTCTCGAGCAGGAACTCCGCGTCCAGCAGGTCACCGACGAACAGCTCCAGGCTGCGGCCGGATACCTCGCGCCAGGCCCCCACCCGGTGGTGTAGCGACTGGATCGGCACCAGGCTTTGCAGGCCCAACTCTTCGTCATACGAGCGCCGGGCGAAGTTGTCCAGCACGGCGACGTCGTGTCCCCGATCCGACAGGTGCAGCGCGGTAGGCCAGCCCAGGTAACCGTCACCGCCGAGAACGAGGATCCGCACTGTATTGCCTCCTGCCAGCTTAAGTTGGATGCGTTTGCCTATCAGATGAGCCCACCAAACACCAACAGCGCTCTCGAGGCGTCTGCGAAGATGACGCAGTGCTCCGACAGCTCATCGAATCCCGCCTGGCCCGGTTGTTCACCCGGTTCGCGGCGGGCACGGTGGTCTCCACAGCGTGCAGCCAGCTGACCTTGGTCCTGCTGTTCGGGGTGTTCGATGCCTCGGCTGCGGCATCCGGGGCGGTGGCCTTCGTCGCTGGGGCCATACCGAACTTCCTCATCCACCGGTTCTGGACCTGGCGGCGCTCCGGTCCGGTGGGGATGCGCCGTGAGCTGGTGCCCTACCTTGCAGTGATCACCTTCAGCGGCCTGGTGGCAATCGGCATCACCACCGGCGTCGACCGGCTGCTCGGCAACGCGATCGGCGACCATGCGCTGCGGACCGCCGTCATCGCGGTTGTCTACGGCCTGAGCTACCTGCCGGTCTTCGTGCTCAAGTTCGCCTTGCTGGACCGGTTGGTGTTCGGCACCGAATACGAGCGGCCCCGCTGGCGCCGGGCCCGGGCCTCCCGCGACCAGGTGCCCAGCAGCACCCGGGCGTAGCGGAGCCCATAGATGAAATTGTTGCCCTTCTTGGTCTTCCCCGCGGTACGCGCCAGCATCGTCATGGGCTGCTCCAGCACCCGGTAGCCGTGCGAGATCACGCCCATCAGCAGCTCAGATGCCTGGTATTGGGCCTGGGTGAGCGTGACGGCCGCGGTGACCTCGGCTTTCATCGCGCGGAAGCCGAATGAGGTGTCGGTCAGCCGCTGCCTGGTCAGCGTGCTGGCCAGCCGCGCAAAGACGTGCACCCCGAGGTGGCGGATCGGGTCGGAGGTTTCCCGTCGGCCCAAGGCCCGGGAGCCGGTGACGAAGTCGGCCTCGTCATCGATAAACGGCTGCAGTAGCAGCGGCAGTTCCGCGATGTCGTACTGGCCATCGGCGTCAGTGGTGACGATGTAGCGGGCGCCACCAAGCCGGGCCAGGCCGTAACCCAACCGCAGCGCCGCACCCTGGCCCCGGTTCGCCGGCATCTCGCAGACCCAAGCGCCGCAGCGACGGGCCACCTCCGCGGTGGCGTCGGTACCGCCGTCAACGACCACCAGGGTGTCCACCGGCATGCCGCAGCTGATCGGCGGCACGGAGTCCAGTACCGCACCGATACCGTCCTGCTCGTTGTAGGCGGCGATGACCACGACCACCGGAGCGAAACACACCGCCCCGTGCGCTTCGATGAACTCGCCCACCGCTGCGGTGTCGGCCGCGTCGGGATACGGCTGCATCGGCGGGTTTACCTTGCGCCGCGGGCCCGGTCGGCGCAGCGGGCCGGCAAAGGCGGTGATTCCCAGCGCTCCCGCCATCGGCAGCAGCACCAATCCCGGCAGCTGGTAACGCCAGGAGAACTCGAAGGCCGCCGCGGTGAGCAGCACGGTGACGCCGAAACCGGAGACCAGCAGGCTGGCCGCACGAATCCCGGACCGGCGCGCGTTGCCGACCCCGAGCCCGCCGAGCAGGCCGATCACCAGCCCGGCACCGAGCAGCGGTCCGGGCGTGTACCCGATGCTGAGCTGGTAGCCCCGCAGCAGCGCGCCGAGCGTTGGGTTCACCCCGATCGGCACGCCACCGAACTGGAACGCTCTGGCCTCAACCCGCTCCTGGATGCCCCAGTATGGGTAGGAGGTCTGGAAGTACCAGCGCTCGATCGGGACGTCGTTGACGTCATCTACCCGGGTGGGTCGAAAGCCCTTGAGGAAGTCCTTGCTGATGGCGAGCGCCAGATCGAAGGGTTGGTTGGCGAATACCTCGCGCGCGAAGGAAGCCTGCACCGCATCCATCGACTCCTGCGGCGGCAACACCACGGTCAGCGCCGGCGAGGCCAGGTCGTGGACGTAGTAGTCGACTCCGAAGCGCTGGTCGCGTGGCTCGATCGGGCACACGGCGCGTTCCGAGGTTCCCGCTGGAATGCGGTCGCAGTCGGCAATGGACGCGGCGCGGCCGTACAGCACGCCGTCGCTGGCGCCGCTGATCCCCCAGATTCCGATGGCGATCCGGTAATAGCTGGCGTAACCGGCCAGCAGTACCGCGAAGCCCGCCGCCATGGCGGCGGCACGCAGCCCGATCCGCCGCCAACCGTTGCGGCTGGCCCACAGCGACCCGGCGACGACCAGGTAGGCCAGTGCGGGCACCAGCAGGGCGATACCGACCAGCCGCACGATGACCGCGAAGCCGATCAGGGCGCCGGCGCCGGCGGCGTGCCAGGGGCTGGGCAACCCCCGCCAGGTCAGTATCCAGATGATCACTAACAGCACTGCCTGGAACCAGACGTCGGGCATGATGTTGTGCTCGATCTGCACCTGGTAGGCATCGAGCAGCACGGGCGCGGTGGCCAGCGCCGCCAGCCAGCGCCGGGCACCGTGGCGCGAGAGCAGGCGGTACATCAGCACCGCGATGCCCAGCCCGAGCAGGTGCTGCACCACGGCCACCGCACGCAGCCCACCGAAGGGCAGCAGCACGTTCAGGATGAGGTCATAGCCGATCGGGCGCAGGCCGTCGGGGCGCAGCTCGTGGACGTTGTCCAGGTAGCTGAACGAGTCGATGTACAGGATCGCGGGCTGGTAGGCCAGCACGGTAAGCATCCGCAAGCCGGCACCAATGCCCAGCAACAGCACCAGCATCCAATGCAAGCGCAACCACCGGGGTGCCCGCCACGCCACGGCGAGGGTGCCGGAATCCGGGGCGCCTGTTCCCGGCCGCGCCAGGAGCCCCGTCACCGGTCCGGACCAGCTGAACCTGCGGAGCGCTGGAAGTCCTGCCACACCGTGGCCAGCCCGTCGACCAGGGAGAGAGACGGCCGGTAGCCCAGTTGCTCGCCAGCGCGCCTGATGTCGACGATCACCGCCGGCATCTCACCGGGTTTCGGGGCGACGTGCTCGGCGGGCAACGAGCAGCCGGTGACCTTACGCACCGTCTCGACGAGTTCGAGCACGGTCACCGAGACACCGGAGCCGACGATTGCGGTACCGGTGAAGCGCCGGTCCCAGGCCGCCAGCATGGCCGCCACGGCGTCTTCGACGTGCACGAAATCGCGCCGCTGCAGCCCGTCGCCGTAAATCTGAATGCCGCCGCCAGACAGCGCCGCCCGCATCATCCGGGCGACGAAGCTGTCCTTGTGCTGCATCCCCGGGCCGTAGATGTTGGTGAACCGCAGCGCGCAGGTAGCCATGCCGCAGGCGCCCGCGTAGCCGCGCAGCAGCATCTCGGCGGCTGCCTTGGTGGCGCCGTACGGAGTCAACGGTTGCAGCGGTGCGGTTTCGTCCATGGTGGCGTAGCCGACGTCTCCCACGACCGCATTCGTGGAAGCCAGGATGAACCGCTCAACGCCGGCCTGCCGGCAGCCCTCCAGGAGGTCTTGGGTGACCGCCACGTTCGTCTGGTAGGTGGCTACCGGATCGTGCACCGAGCGCAACACTGACGTCAGCGCTGCCAGGTGCACCACACCAGCCACGTCCCGGCCGCTCAACGCATCTGCGATGATCGTTGGATCGGTCAACTCACCGACCACGCTGCGGACTTGCGGATCCGGATGCGGCATGCGGTCGACCATGGTAACCGCATGCCCCCGGCCGGCGAAGGCGGAAACCGCCGCGCGACCGACGAAGCCGGCACCCCCGGTGATCACGACCCGGCCGGCGCCGGCTGGTGAAGTGGCCATCGGCGCGGAGCCTAGCTGGTGAACGAACAGGCCAATTCGATCAGGGTCCGGGTAGCGAATCCGGTACCACCCGGGTTCACCTCGTCGTAACTGCGCTCGGCACGGGCCGGACCGGCAATGTCCAGGTGTGCCCAGGGCAACCCGGCGGTGAACTCCCGCAGGAACAACGCCGCGGTGATGCCTCCCGGCCCGGGCGGGCACTGCCGCAGATCAGCGAGGTCGGAGCAGACCTCGTCGGCGTGGTCGTCGGACAGCGGCATCCGCCACCAGGCCTCTCCAGTCGGCTGACCCGCGTTGATAATGCGTTCGGCGAGTCCGGAGTCAGTGGCGAACAGCCCACCGGTGCGCAGGCCCAGCGACACCTTCATCGCCCCGGTCAGGGTTGCGATGTCGACCAGCGAGGTGGGCGCGAGCGTAGCCACCGCGTAGGCCAGCGCATCGGCGAGCACGAGCCGGCCCTCAGCATCTGTGTTGGTCACCTCAGTAGTGGTGCCGCCCACGTGGCGCACCACATCACCCGGGCGGTACGCCGACCCGGACACGTGGTTCTCCGCGCACGGGACGAGACCGGTTACCCGTAGCGGTAACTTCAGCCGGCCAACGGTCAAGAGTGTGGCGATCACCGCCGCACCCCCGGACATGTCCGTGCGCATCAGGCGCATGCCGTCAGCCGGCTTGATCGAGATCCCGCCGGTGTCGAACGTGATGCCCTTGCCGACCAGCACCAGGTGGTGGGTGGGCGGGCAGCCAGCCGGCTGCCAGGCCAGTTCCAGCAACCGCGGCGGGCGCGCCGACCCACCCCCGACCGCCAACATTCCCCCGAAGCCGCGCTCGGCCAGCCAATGCTCGTCGCGCACCGTCGCCCGCAGGCCGGGCACGGTCGTGGCTAACCGGGCAGCGGTGCCGGCAAGCCAGGCGGGGTCCTTCTGCCCGCTCGGGGTATTGGCGAGGTCGCGGGCCAGCCCGGTGGCCTCGCCGAGCAACTGCGCCCTGGAGACGGCCTCAGCGAGTGGTTCGGCGGCTTCGCCGGGCGGGGCGACCAGCGTGACAGTATCGATCCGCGACGGTGCGCTGGTCTCGCTGCTGACCCGGTAATGATGCGAGGCCACGACGCACCCCAGAGCCAGCGACGCCGCCTGGTCGGCGGTGGTGCCGGAGGGTAGGTGCACCTGCACCATGCGCCGCAACTCGCCATCGGCACCTCCGTGACCTGCGATCTCCGCCGCACCGGCCCGGACCAGTGCCGCACCGGCCGCGCGCCAGTGCGCCGCGCTGCCGTCTCCGGTGCCTACCAGCCAGCCGTGGTCGGGACGGGCGGTGAGCAGCGGAACGAGCTGCACTGAGCCTGCCGAGCCGGTTACCCCGTACTGGTCCAGCCACTGCTCGTCCACTCCGAGCCGGCCCGCGCCCGGACCCAAGGCCACTGCGGGTAACTGCCCGACCAGCACGACATCGGGCACTCCGAGACCATCGTGCTGCTGCATCCGCACATCAACGAGAGGGGTGGGCACGTCAGGTATCACGGTGAATGCCGGGTCAACTCATGGCGTGGCCCCGGCGCGCCCTCAAGCGCTCACCGGGGCCACGGGGACGAGGGATCTCAGACACCGGGCCGTCACTCCACAACGGCCCGCAATGCCTCACCGAGTTCGCCGGCTTCGTCCGCCGACATCTCGACGACGAGCCGCCCACCGCCTTCAAGTGGGACGCGCATCACGATGCCCCGTCCCTCCTTCGTCACCTCAAGGGGACCGTCTCCGGTCCGGGGCTTCATGGCCGCCATAGCGTGCTCCCTCCGTGCATTCGTCACCCGCCGGTGGCCACGCGACACCGGTGACCCCCTGCATTCTCCCCTATCGGCTTCGGCCCCCGACACGCAACCATGATCTCGCACTCGCCGCGCTTTACACCGTCCACCTAGGACCGCCGTTGCGGTCGCTGGAGCAGGCGCCGCGGCGAAAGCATCCGACAAGGTGGTCATCGACCATTCCGGTGGCCTGCATAAGGGCATGGCAGGTGACCGGACCGACAAAGGCGAAACCTCGCCGCCGCAGCATGCTGGCCATCGCCTCGGATTCGCGGGTCCGGGTCGCCAGCTCTGACAGGGTGTGCGGCGGGCGCCGTTGCGCCCGGTCGGGTGCGTAAGACCACAGCAAGTTGTCCAGATCCTCGCCGAGTTCGATGACGGCGCGAGCATTACGCACCGTTGCCTCGATCTTGGCGCGGTTGCGAATGATTTCCCGGTCGGCCAGCAGGCGTGCTACATCGCCGTCGGTGAAGGCAGCGATGGTGGCCGGGTGGAAGCCGGCGAAGGCGCGCCGGAAGGCGTCGCGCTTGCGCAGGATCGTCAGCCAGGACAGGCCCGACTGGAATGCCTCCAGGCTGAGGCGCTCGAACAGGGCAGCCTCGCCATGGACCGGTACTCCCCACTCATTGTCGTGGTAGGCGCAGTAATCCGGGGCTGCCCCTGCCCAGGGGCACCGCAGGCGTCCATCGGGGCCGGCCGTGGGGCCGGCCGCTGAGTCAGCGTCCGGGCTCATCGGGGGTAGGTCCGGCAGAAGACAGCGAAGCGATCGAGAGACAACCGTAGGCCCCACCCGAACAGCGGACGGAGCAACGACCAACCCAATTCGCCTAGCCTTCCCAGCGGCAGCTCCAGCTGCTCGGTCCATTCGAAGGTGGCGGCGTCGCGGCCGCGTGGGTGCACCGCGAAGATGCCCATGCCGCGCACCACTCGCCCAAGGTGGCGCATCTCGCAGCGCCACGGCGCGTCCCAGATGGTGATCTGCATACGGTCGGCGACGCCGATCCCGGCTAGTCCGGTGATCGCTTCCACCTCAGAGCCCACCGAGTGACCGTCACCGCGGCGTACGCGCACCGTGGTTCCGAGCATCCATTCGTGCTGGCGGTCCCAGTCGGTGGCAGCCGCGAACACCGTCTCCGCCGGTACGTCGACATCGACCCGCTCGGTTAGATTCACCGCCTTCATCGCTGCGCCTCCAGCTCCGCGACCCGGGCGCGTAGCGCGTCGAGCTCGTCTGCGGCGCGCTGCAGCGCCCAGTCCACCTCGGACATCCGGTAACCGCGCAGTACCTGAGAGAACCGGATGGCGCGCACGTCGTCGCCGGCGATCGGGCCATCCGGCAGCCAGGTCGGGGTCGCATCCGGCGGCAGCGCGGCCAGCTCTTCACCTCGACCGAAGACCAGCGAGGCAATGAGGAACACCACCGCGGCAACGGCCACGGCGACGATGAGGTAGATCAGCACGGTACCCACCTGCCCGATCGTGGCACTTCAGGCTGAGCGGGCGGCGAGCACGTCACGCATCGGAGGCCGGTCGGCCACCAGCACCTCGCTCTCGGTAGGCAGGAAGCGGGCGCCGAGCTGGACGAACTGGGTGATACCTGCCGATCCGCCGGCCTGCGCCACGCCGCAGCGGGGCAGCGCCGCGCCGAGGATCTGCCGGGACATCACGCCGAGCTCGAGCAAGGAGCGGTTGCGGTGCTTGCGCACCCCAAGGTTCACCTGCGCCAACCCGTCCAACCCGTACCGGGCGTGCGCGTCGAGTAGCAACCCGATCTCCACGCCATAGCCAGCGGCGAAGGGCACCGACTCCAGAAACTCCCGTGTCGCCGCGTACTCACCACCCAGTGGCTGTACCACACCGGCCAGCTCGGGACGCAGCGCGTTGATCAACGGCCGGGCCAGCAACTCGGTGACCCGGCCCCCACCGGTACCCGTTTCGGCGCTCTCGATCCGCAGCGGGCGGCGGTAGAAGCCCTTCACCAACTGAGTGCCCGGGCGCAGCAACACCGGCCCGAGCAGCGCGGGCACGAACCCGGCGTCGAAGTCGATCAGGTCGGAATCGATGAACACCAGCACGTCGCCCGAGGTGGCCGCCAGCGAACGCCAGAGCACCTCCCCCTTACCCGGCCACGGCACCAGCTCGGGCAACACATCGGTGCGGTGCACCACGCGAGCGCCGGCGTTGCTAGCCATCCCGGCGGTGCCGTCGGTGCTGCCCGAATCCATCACCACCAGCTCATCGATCAGCCCGCCGACCAACGGGCGCAGCGCCTCCACCAGCGCGCCGACCGTCGCCTGCTCGTTCAGCGCGGGCAGCACCACGCTGACGCTGCGGCCTTGCTTGGCCGTAACAAGCTGCTCGGCGGTCCACGGTGCGCGCTGCACGGTGGCCTCGGTGAACCACCGCCGGGTCTGCGGCAGCAGCACCAGGCCCGTCACGCCAGGCCCCGGACGGCACGCGCGGGCGGGCGGGTGCCGGCGATCGCGGCCACCATTTCCAGTACGTGGCGAGTCCGGCGCACCTGATGGGCTCGGAAAACCCGAACGTTGGCCCACGCGGCGATGGCGGTGGCCGCCAGGGTGCCGTCAACCCGATCATCCACCCCGACGTTCAAGGTTTCCCCGATGAAATCCTTGTTGGACAGTGCCATGAGCACCGGCCAGCCGGTGGCGACCAGTTCATCGCAGCGGCGCAGCAACTCCAGCCCGTGCCAGGTGTTCTTGCCGAAGTCATGGGTGGGGTCGATGAGAATGCCTTCCCTGGGCACCCCCAGCCGAACCAGCTTGCCCGCCTGCGCGGTGAGGTCCTCGATGACCTCGCGCACCACGTCGGTGTAGCGGACCCGGTGCGGCCGGGTGCGCGGTGGTGCACCCCCGGTGTGCGAACACACCATGCCGCATCGGTACTCCGCAGCGACCTCGGCAAGCTGCGGATCGGTACCCGCCCAGGTGTCGTTGATGATGTCCGCGCCCGCTTGCAGCGCTGATCGCGCGACCTCGTGCCGCCAGGTGTCAACGCTGATCACAAGGTTGGGATAGCGCCGGCGGACGGCAGCAATGAAGGGCACCACCCGGCGCGTCTCCTCCCCCACCCCGACGTCCTCGCCAGGCCCAGCCTTGACGCCACCGATGTCCACGATGTCGGCACCCTCGTCCACCGCCCGGTCCACGGCTGCCATGGCGGCCTTGTCCGAGTAGGTGGCGCCGCGGTCGTAGAACGAATCCGGAGTGCGGTTGACGATCGCCATCACCGCGGCCCGGTCGGCCGGAAGGGTTTGGTTGCCAAACCGAACCATCGGCGCATCAGGGCTGACTGCAAAGATCATCCGGAATGCTTAATGGGTGTCCTGCCAAGCCTGGTACGACGCGCCCACCAGCCGAACGACTTCGTCGATCTCGTCGGTGACGTGCACCAGCGCGAGCTCGGCGTCCCTTAGCTTGCCCTGCGCGGTCACGGTGTCGGCCAGCCATGAGTACAGCCCGCCCCAATAATCCTGCCCGAACAGGACGACGGGGAACTTGGTGACTTTCTTGTTCTGCACCAGGGTGAGTGCCTCGAACAGCTCGTCCAAGGTGCCGAATCCGCCGGGCAGGCAGACGAATGCCTGGGCGTATTTGATGAACATGGTCTTGCGGGTGAAGAAGTACCGAAAGTTGATGCCTAGGTCGACCCACGGGTTGAGCCCTTGCTCGAAGGGCAGCTCGATGCCCAGACCGACGGACAGCCCACCCGCCTCGGAGGCCCCGCGGTTGACCGCCTCCATGCTTCCCGGCCCCCCACCGGTGATCACCGCAAAGCCGGCATTGGCGAGGGCGGCACCCAGCGCACGACCGACGGCGTACTCCGGATGATCCCGCGGGGTGCGGGCAGAGCCGAACACGGTGACGGCATGCGGCAACTCGGCAAGGGCTCCGAAGCCCTCCACGAACTCGGCCTGGATACGGAGCACCCGCCACGGGTCGGTGTGCACCCAGTCGCTGGGCCCGCGCGAGTCGAGCAGACGCTGATCGGTGGTGGTCGGCTCGTAACGGCGCTCGCGGCGCAGCACCACCGGCCCACGCTGCTTCTCTTGAGGATGCTCGTCGTCCCCCCCGTTGCGGCTCAACGCCGGCCACCCGTCCATGTGCCCACCCTACGTGCCCCCTCCCCTCGTCCCCCCATGGAGCCATATCGGGGTTAGCGACCCCGTTATGAGCCCGATATGGCTCCATGGGGGGGATGGGGTGAGCGCGTGAGGTAGCGGCGCAGGGCGGCGGTGCAGGCGGTGATCTGGTCGGTGCGGACGTGCTCGTCGCGGGTGTGTGCCTGGTTGGGGTCGCCCGGGCCGTAGTTGAGCGCCGGGATCCCCAGCGCGGCGAAGCGCGCGACATCCGTCCAGCCGTACTTCGCGACTGGGGCGAGCCCGATGGCGGCGAGAAATTCCTGCGCCGCAGCCGCGCCCAGACCGGGTAGCGCACCGGCAGCACCGTCGGTGAACTCCAGGTCGAAGCCGTCGAACACCTCCCGGACGTGCTGCTGGGCATCAGCCAGCGAGCGATCCGGGGCGAACCGGAAGTTGATCTGCACCTCGCAGGCGTCGGGTACCACGTTGCCGGCTACTCCCCCGGAGATGCCCACCGCCTGCAGCCCCTCCCGGTAGGTGCATCCATCAATTTCGACGCTGCGCGGCCGGTAAGCGGCCAGCCGGGCCAGCACGGCCCCGGCAGCGTGGATGGCGTTGTCGCCCAGCCACGATCGGGCGCTGTGCGCCCGGCGCCCTGCGGTACGCACCGTGACCCGCAGGCTGCCCTGGCAACCGGCCTCAACCAGACCGCTGGTGGGCTCCGCCAGGATCGCCAGCTGCGCGGCCAACCAGTCGGGGTGCTCGCGCTCGACGCGGTTCAGCCCGTTGCGGGCGGCCTCGATCTCCTCGCAGTCGTAGAGCACCACGGTCAAGTCACACACCGGATCGGGCACCGTGGCCGCCAGATGCAGGATCATTGCGTCGCCAGATTTCATGTCCGACGTGCCGCAGCCGTAGAGCAGATCGTCGCAGCGCCGGCTGGGCAGGTTCCCGGCGATCGGCACGGTGTCCAGGTGCCCGGCCAGCAGCACCCGCTGCGGGTAGCCGTAATCGGTGCGGCCCAACACGGTGTTACCGCACCGCAGCAACGTCAGATGCGGCGCCTGCGCGGCCAGCGCCGCCTGCACCGCATCGGCCAGGCCCGCCTCATCCCCCGACACGCTGGGCACGTCCACCAGCGCGGCGGTCAGCTCGACCGGGTCAGCGGTGAGATACAGATCCACAGCAGTGACCGTAGCGCTACCGTAACCGCAGCCGCTGTCCGTGCCGACGTGCGTTGTGAACTCGACGCACCCCCGTGACCAGGTCGGGAACGTGCCGGTACCGTCGAGTTCACGGCAGGCCCACCCTATTGATTGGCAGCCACCCGCTAGCGTGAATGGTCGTGGACCACACGCAGATCGACTCCGCGCACGGCCTGGGACTGGCCACCCTCACGCATTCCGGCACCGTGCTGGACACCTGGTTCCCGAACCCGGCACCAGGCCTACCGCCCGGCACAGCGCCCGGAACCGTACACATAACCCCAGACGACGTGCCTGAGGAACTCGCCACACTGCTTGGCCCGGACCCGGCCCGCGGTGTCGAGCTGGTGGCGGTGCGCACCAGCATCGCCGACCTGCAGGCTCCACCGATCGACGCGCATGACGTCTACCTGCGCCTGCACCTGCTGTCGCACCGCCTGGTGATCCCCCGCAGCGTGAACCTTGACGGGGTGTTCGATCTGCTCACCAACGTGGTGTGGACCAACTTTGGGCCGTGCCCGGTGCCAGATTTCGAAGCGACCCGCCTGCGGATGCGCCAGCTCGGCCCGGTCACCGTCTACGGGGTGGACAAGTTCCCGCGGATGGTGGACTACGTGGTGCCTTCCGGCGTGCGGATCGGCGATGCAGATCGGGTGCGCCTCGGTGCGCACCTGGCCACCGGCACGACGGTGATGCACGAGGGCTTCGTCAACTTCAACGCCGGCACGCTGGGTAATTCGATGGTGGAGGGCCGGATCTCGGCCGGGGTCATCGTCGGTGCTGACTCCGACCTGGGTGGCAGCGCGTCCATCATGGGGACGCTCTCGGGCGGCGGCAAAGAGCAGATTTCGGTGGGCCGGCGATGCCTGGTCGGCGCCAACGCTGGGATCGGGATCTCCCTGGGCGACGACTGCGTCGTGGAGGCGGGTTGCTACGTCACTGCGGGCACCAAGGTGACGGTCAAGGACATCGACTCCAAGCCGAAGGTGATCAAGGCACTG